>CAMALN010000238.1 GCA_945836565.1 uncultured Lachnospiraceae bacterium | reverse complement strand
AATGCGTGACGTATGGCTGTGTGATTACGGCGTAGTCCACCTGTCCGCCCTCTGCGTAGGACATCTCGTACTCATAGATGTACTTATTGGTGTCGGGGAGAGCTAAGCCGGCGGCCTGCTTTTCATTATCAGTCGGATAGATGTCAGCATTTACCTGGGGATATACAGGAAATGACTTAACTATCGTGTCTACACTTACATCACCTATATGCTGACCGTTTGCATCGTAATGAGTAGCTTTGTGGTTACAATGCATTAACTGTACAGTGATAGAAATAGTTCTATCTGTATTTCCTGCGTCTACGTTGTAAAATGCTACAGCATCTTCAATACCAGTTCCTGTAATAACAAGAATGATAGCAAGTAGCAATACAAGAATTTTTGTAAACCCCTTTTTCTTTCCCATGAAAGCCCTCCTTGTTTTATTGATTCATTAACTACCTATACAGGTATCCATAATGTACCCAACCTTCGGCATACTCACCTATTGTAATATCAGTCGCACTATAATCAAAATCCCAACATCCGTTGGCTGTATTTGTCCAAGCTGCACCATTTGTAAAGTACATCTCCAGCGTACCATCTCTCTTACCACCCGTCGCCACATTAAGCGGTTTATCCGGATGCTCGTCATACCAGCTTGGAAGAGCTTTCTTGGTTCCTTCTGCCGTTACGGTATCAGTTGCACCGCATACAGAGCAGGTTGCAGTCTTTGTACCGTCTGCGCTGGTGGTTGCGTCGTTGTTATATACATATTCACCATAGGAATGTCCCTTTGCCGGAATGCCCTCAGTATAGCTGTTGCCACAGGAACAGGTATAGGTTCTTACGCCTTCCTCTGTACAGGTAGGTTCTTTCGTAACTGCTGATGCATAGTTATGTGCATGTACAAGCTTTGTGCCGGATGCGGTTCTGGTGTCCTTTGCACCACATACCGAGCAGGTTGCTGTCTCTGTACCGTCCGCATCGTAGGTTGCATCATTGTTATAGGTGTAGCTTCCGAAGCTGTGACCATTTGCCGGTATAGACTCAGTATAGGAGTTACCGCATGAACAGGAATATGTCCTTACACCATCTGATGTACAGGTCGGTTCCTTAGTCACATTAGATATATAACTGTGCTCATGCTTTGCCTGTGTAGTGGTCTCCGGCTCTGTCGGCTTCTCGGTTGGCTTCTCAGTAGCTTTTTCTGTCGGAGCCTGCGTCGTGGTTTCGGTCTGCTTTTCCGTCCGTGCCTCGGTAGTGGTCTCCGAAGGTGTCTTGACGGTAGTTTCCGTCTCACTGTTCGTCTTTTCCTCTGTTTCGGAGCCTGTGCCGTCCCTGCCGGATGTGGTGGTCTCGGTGGCAGTATTTTCTGCCGTGGTGTTTTCGTTCTCTACGGAAGATGTGCTGTCCTTACCATCCTTGGTTGACTTTTCCGCGGTGGTGGTCTCCTCGGTGCTTACGATGCCCTCATCGAAGGTTTCGGAAACGCTGGTGTCCGGAACTGTTGCAGCTGCGTTGTTAACCTTGGAGCATCCTGCCAGAATTACAGTTGCCATGATTGCCGTGCATGTCAGTATAAATTTATCTGTAATCATCTTTCTCATAATGTGCATCTCCCTTCTAAATTTCAAGCCCTGCAGCTGCCTCTTTGATGTGCTGCAGCTCCTGAGCTTCAAGTTCCTTACCTATTGCGTTTACAAGCTTGTCCGCGCTGCCGGCGCGGCATTCGTCGGATATGCTTTCTAAAGATATAATTTTTCTTCTGGCTTCTGTTAGTTTCAAATAATTATTATTAAGGCTTTCTGTTGGTGTAAATCCATTATCCTGAAGTTGTTGCTTTAATAATTCAACTGCATAATCCGATTTTGAATTCACTTTAGTTTGCTGCATAATCCATTCTGTCAGCTCATGAATTTCTCCAATATCAGCTACATCCATTCTCCTAAGAGCGGTCGCTATCCACGGACATGCCTGATATAGCTCACCTGCTACTTTCAGCACTTCGTAATTTTCCATCGCATTGGATGAACAATATACCGATCCCTGTCTATGTTCAAAATCCCTGCATTTACAAAAGAAATTAAACAGCTCGTTGTATGCTCTGGTGTAAGACTTTTGACCGAATATGTTTTTTAATATATTTGTATCTAAGTCAAAGGTAAATTCTTTTCTTACTTTTTTCATATTACACCCGCTCTCTTCTTACATGGAGTAGCATAATCTTCCGCTTCACCGTATTCATCATAGAAGTTCCACACGTCTACACTCTCCAAAAAAATATTCCAATCATTCAATGCTTGAAATACCATCCCAAAATGAGCGTAATCATTTTTATCATCATTACCAATATAGAAGTCTCCATCTTTTTTAGTAAATCCGCAGTCAGCAAATATCCTGTCAATAATAGTTTTAAGATTATCCTGTGCTTGCTGATCACTCTTATTTGTGGTTTCTTTATACCTTATCTCCATCTTCATAACTGACAGCTTTATTTCTTTATATTGAGACCTATCTGGCGCA
>CAMALN010000237.1 GCA_945836565.1 uncultured Lachnospiraceae bacterium | reverse complement strand
ATATGGATTTGGCTGATTATGTGCTTGGAAGATTCACAAACGAGGAGAAGCCGGTTATCAGAGAAAGTGCAGAAAAAGCCTGCAAGGCAGTGTCGGCTATTATTACCGAAGGTATAGAAAAAGCTATGAATACCTATAATTGATGGAGGTTCTTTAGTTATGCATGCTATATTAGCAGCGTTTAAGGAGAATCCGAGTTATGTCAAGCTGGAGAATTATGTAGAAAAGAATTCCCTGCCCGTACATGTGTGGGGGCTGGATAGGAAAAATATATCCCTGCTGGTTAATTCTCTATCCGGTGATGGAAGCATAAAGCTTGTTGTCACATATGAGGAGAGAAGAGCCAGAGAGATAGTTGATGAGTGTAAGCTTTTTGATAGGGAAGTATATTATTATCCGGCCAAGGACTTGTTGTTCTATAATGCGGACATACATGGGAGCTTAACTAATCAGGGCAGGTTGGAGATTATTAAGCGTCTTGCGTCGAAGGAATCCATAACTGTGGTTACAACCATAGATGGTCTGATGGATAAGCTTCCAACCATAGATGATATAGTGCAAAATGCGATTACTCTTGATACTGCATCATCTATAGAAATAAAGGAATTCTCTGATAAGCTTGTAACACTTGGATATGAAAATGTATATAGAGTTGAATTGCCAGGGCAGTTTTCAGTAAGAGGAGGCATTGTAGATGTGTTCCCACTTACTGAAGAGTGCCCTTATCGTATAGAATTATGGGGGGATGATATAGATTCTATCCGAAATTTTGATGTGGATAGTCAGCGTTCTATAGAGACTGTAGACAGTATAACTATATATCCTGCAGGAGAGATGTCACTCTCAAAGGACAGGATTAACAGGGGCGTAGAGCGTATATCAGAGGAATACAGGATACAGGCAGAGAAGCTGAAGAAGGAATTTAGAACAGAGCAGTATGCAAGGCTTAACAAAATGGTTGAAGCTGTTAAGGAGGAATTAAAAGAGTTTAACTCGAGTATGGGTCTGGACAGTATGGTATCATACTTTTATGAAAAAACGGTATCATTTCTGGACTATTTCCCTAATGATACTTATGTGTATATAGACAATCCTGAGCGGGTGGCAAGCCATGCCATGGCATATCAGCAGCAGTTTTCTGAGTCTATGCAGGGGCGTCTGGAGGGTGGATATATTCTTCCGGCTCAAGCAGATATTTTGTATGATAGCAGATATATTATAGATAAGCTTACGTATAGAAGAACAGTTTTGTTTTCAGAGCTATACAGGAAGCAGGTTAAGTGGAAGGAAAAGCATCAGGTGGAGCTTTGCGCAAAGCAGCTGCTTAGCTTCAACAACAGCATGGAGGCTCTTTGCACATATATTGCCAAGCAGAGGAAGGAAGATTACAGGATAATTATACTGTCTCCGTCGGCGACGAGGGCAAAGAGAATAGCAGCAGCATTAAATGATGATAATATACCGGCATATTTCTCTGAGAAGAAGGACAGAGAACTGGTGGCAAGGGAAGTCTTTGTAACTACAGGAAGAAGTGAGGAAGGCTTTGAGATTCCGGAGAGCAGATTAGCGGTCATATGTGAAGGAGATATATTTACAGCGAAGGAACTAAAGAAAAAGCGTCAGGCACCAAGATATCAGGGGGACAAAATAGGTGGATTCTCGGATGTCATGGTAGGAGATTATGTAGTACACGAGAATCATGGTGTTGGTATATACAGGGGTATAGAAAAGGTTGAAACCGGCGGCAAGATTAAGGATTTTATCAGCATCGAGTATGCCAAGGGAAGCAAGCTCTTTATACCTGTGGAGCAGTTGGACAGAATCGGTAAGCTGTCGAGAACTAATGAGAATACTAAACCAAAGTTAAATACCCTTGGAGGCGGTGATTGGGAGAAGGTCAGACAGAGAGTAAAGGGACATGTTGAAGATATAGCCAGAGAGCTTATCGATTTGTATGCAGTTAGGGAGACCGCCAAGGGCTTCAAATATTCTAAGGACAATAATTGGCAGAGGGAGTTTGAAGAATTATTTCCATATGAGGAAACCTTGGATCAGCAAAAGGCCATAAATGATACGAAGCGGGACATGGAGAGCGATAAAATCATGGATAGGCTTATCTGTGGTGATGTTGGTTTCGGAAAGACGGAGGTTGCGATAAGAGCGGCCTTTAAGGCTGTTCAGGATAACCGCCAGGTGGCATATCTGGTTCCAACGACTATTCTTGCCCAGCAGCATTATGAAACCTTTGTGGAGCGTATGAAGGACTATCCGGTCAATGTGCGTATGTTATCCAGATTCTGTACGGCTAAGCAGATAAAGTCGGTTATAGAGGAGCTGAAGACCGGAAAAGCAGATATAGTTATAGGAACCCACAGACTGCTGTCGAAGGATATAGAATTCCATAATCTTGGTCTGCTTATTATAGATGAGGAGCAGCGTTTTGGTGTCAGGCATAAGGAGAAGATAAAGCAGCTTAAGAAGAATGTAGACGTACTTACCTTAACGGCG
>CAMALN010000236.1 GCA_945836565.1 uncultured Lachnospiraceae bacterium | reverse complement strand
TGCTTTTTCGCATCTATATGTCTACATTCTGTATCATAACAGGCAGATTTTCAACATTGCATCTGTGAGCAACCCCGTCAGCATCTCCATAAAACGCATCACAAAGTGGCAACACCTCATCTAATCTATAGCCTGTGTCACATACTCCTATTTCACAAGCTGAAAACTCTTCATGGATTTTATCATATCTTTTGACTAATTCCGGATTTCTTTGATTAATCATCTGTCTCAGCTCCCTATGAGGTCTCCATATCACAGCCAGCTTATCCTTATATTCACCGAATAATTGCAGATTGTTTTCAATCTTGTCAAACAGCTTTTCCCCACTTTGCATATATGACGCAACAGACGTGTTATATAGTATAACCTTTTTGATATCACCAGCTTCAGTAGTCAGGGTCTTCTGCCACTCCTCCGGGAAGTCTGAAAGATAAGCTTTTTTATCAAATACCCTTCTGTTAAAGCCCTCAGAATTCTTCACATCTTCATATACGCATATTTTATTCTCCCAGATAGCTCTTGTAGCAGCTCCTGCAAACTCTGTAAGACATCTGATATATTCCTGCCTTGTTTCTTCTGACTGAACCAACACCTCATCTGCATGTGAAAGTCCCGGAACAGTACAATAAAACTGCATAACCTTTCTGGCTTTATCACTGTCTGCTCCCATCTCATCTAATATAAACCAAGGTACATAAATAAGCTTATCTGTATACTGCTTTATATTTGACGTATAATATTGTGGTGCTATACTTGTCGAATAATTGCACTGATCATATGCATTATGTATATATATTTCATCAGGATGTCTGAACACAAGGTCATAATCCTCATAATTAACTATCTCGAGATATTCAGGAAAGTCCTTCCCCTCATAATGCATAGTAGTAGGACCGCCCACAGCATTCCTTTCATAATACGGTATAGGCATAACAACTACATGGTTGTTTGGATCCTCCTTTGCCTTTTTCCATAAACCATCAAGTGTTCCCCATGCATTAGCCTTTACAGGCATAAAGAGAATCTCCTTCCTGTCTATAACATTTTCCTCAACACTCGTCTTTATAGCCCGGAATATCTCTAACAGATACTGTCCTATATCTGCTATAGGTAAGCCCAGCACACCTGTATCTGAAGCCTCTCCTACAAGCTCCCCGATCTGGAAGATAATCTCACAATACTCCTCCAATACCTTAACTGTCGCAAAGCCTTCTCCATAATACTTTTCAAGCATATTCCCGATCTGGATTGCTCCCTCCTGACATGCGGTAAGAAGGCTTATAGTCTCTTCAAATCTACCGTCTATGATGGATTTTAAGATAGCCTGATGCGCCTGATTAATCAGCTCAACATAATTGTCTGTTTGAACGCGTGGCCTATCATGCTTTATTCGATTCTCATTTTTAGTATCTTCTATATCGAATTTATATTTGAATATATATTCATGTCCTTCTTTTTTAAGAGCCTTGATAAGATGGTTCTCCTGCTTCTCATAGCAAGGGTATTCGTGAACTCCGCCACCCTTATAAATCTTCATATAATCCCCATACTCTATCCTAAGTACGGCATCATATGCTGCAGGAACCGGCATCTCAGTTATCTCAAACGGCATCATAACAGTTTTATCAAAGCATTCTGCCGGATATTTATGATTATTGAAATATACCCAGTACGGCATAAGTGCAACGTATTTACCCCTATTTTGACTATACAAGGCAAATATCTTCTCAACCATCTGAAACAGCTGATGCTTTACACTTCTTTTGTAATCTATCTTATAATCACAGATTTTTTCTGCTTCTCTTATTTCCTTTTTATATTTGCTGACATTACTTCCGTCAGCCGCAATCTCATCAGATAAGGTCATCAGAAACGTCAGTAAAAGCTTTCTCTCATCCTCTTCTTCTTCATCCTCCGCTATATAATCAAGCGGAAATATATCTATACCGGTCGCATACGGACACTCATGATATTTCTCTACAAATTCCTTGTCGAAGTTTAATTTGTGTTCATTGGCTACTCGAGTAAGATGTTCAAAATAATCTTCATCCTCCTTATAACAGGTAAGAACCACATAGCCCTTTGGTAATTCTTTGTCAGCATATTTTAAGAATTTCTCATAATCAGGACGAAGCATACATATATCCAGATCATCATCCCACGGTATATAACCGCCATGTCTCACAGTGCCAAGTAAGGTGCCACAGTCTGCAAACCATTTTATCCCATGCCTTCTGCAAACCTTTGCAATCTCCTGCAGTACCTCTATCTGTGCCGCCCAGGAATGCTTAATAAGTCCCGATATATAGAAGCCTTCTCTTACTTCATCTTCAAAAAAAGTATGTGGAAATTCCATGTCTTCATCCTTTCAAAATATCCTGAATATAACATAATATGCCTTATAACAAAACAGGCTGACCCATAAAGAGCCAGCCTATAATGTTCAATAATTCGATTAAATTACTGAAGTAATGAAAGTACACCCTGTGTAGACTGATTTGCCTGTGCA
>CAMALN010000235.1 GCA_945836565.1 uncultured Lachnospiraceae bacterium | reverse complement strand
GATTGGAATTCTTTGCAATTATAGAGAATATAGGCTGTAATATACCGTCATCCACAGAAGAAAATGCATCCTTACATATTCCGCTATCTATCAAAGCCTCCTTAAGAGGTGCCCCGGGCATACCAATAAGTGCACTGTCTATAACGCTAAGTGCAATGCAAAGCTCCTTGTCTGTACTTCTTCCTATCGCAACATTGTACGAAAGATATGTGTTGTCCTTTTCCTCCTCCGCATCCGACAAAGAATAAAAATCCGTCATATATGAAGGTTTATCAAATTCCGGCTGTATGGTTAGTTCGGAATCAACCTCCCTATAATCAAAGGATGACAGATATTCCTTGTCTATGAATTCAAGCTCAGCGACAGAATCCATATCTCCATACAGATAGATATAGCTATTGCTAGGGTGATAGAATTTTTTATGGAAATCAAGAAAATCCTCTCTTGTCAAATCAGTTATATACATAGGATCTCCGCCTGATTCCTTACCATAAGCTGTATCAGGCAAAAGACTGTTCATAATAGACCTGAAAAGCTGCTGCTCAGGATTAGAATATACACCCTTCATCTCATTGTATACAACACCATTGTATATTACCTTTCCTGTCTCTTCATCTATCTCATAATGCCAGCCTTCCTGCATCATAATCTCTTCTTTATCATATATATTTGGATAAAACACTGCATCTAGATACACATGCATAAGGTTGTGGAAATCCTTATCATTTAAGCTTGCAACAGGGTACACAGTCTTGTCTGAATATGTCATTGCATTCAAGAATGTATTAAGCGAACCCTTGCAAAGCTCTACAAACGGATCCTTCACCGGAAAATTCTTAGAACCGCATAGCACAGAATGCTCCATTATATGCGCAACTCCTGTATCATCCTTAGGCGGTGTTCTAAAGCCTATGGTAAATACCTTGTTCTTGTCTGAATTTTCAACCACAAGAACCCTTGCCTTTGTCTTATTGTGAGACAGGACGTATCCGACTCCCTCAACCTCATCAAGTTCTTTCTCTTCAACTAATGTGTAAGCACTTAATCTGCTTAAATCCATTTTATATCCTCCAAATTACCAAAATATATTTGTAAACTATTGTATGATTATATTAAATTATCAGGTCCAAAGCTGAGTGGTAACAATTCTTCCAATGACTTAATTTTATAAGCACTGCCATGTCCTGCTAAAATCACCTGAAAATCCTGTGGTACCACAAACTCTCTGAGAACCTGTCTGCATACACCACAAGGCGGAGTTACATCACCCTCACCTACAATTGCTATCGCCTTAAACTTAGTATGTCCTTCACTGACCGCCTTAAATACCGCTGTTCTCTCTGCACAATTTCCCGGCGAGTATGCAGCATTTTCGACATTGCAGCCACTATATATGCTTCCATCAATGCAAAGCAAGGCTGCCCCAACATGAAAATTAGAATATGGTGCATAAGAAAAGCTTCTTGCATCACGCGCTCTGCGTATCAATGTATCTATTATCTCAGCATCAAGCATTTTATCCCTCCGAAATTTATCTTAAATACAAAATTCCACAATGGCTCTGATATCCTTTTCATCTGTTCCTATAAAACGTATAAGATATCTGCCGTCATCTATATCCTCGAATAGCTCTAATGTCAATTCTTCTCCCAGCTTGGATTGTGCTTTATATTCAACGCGAACTCTTTTAATATATGTTCCAACAGTAATCAAATCATCAGCATATCTGATATATCTGCCATTTGTCATATGACCGTTAAAATCTATATCATTCTTTGAAACCTTATGCTTGTCGGCAATATGAAATACACCTTGTCCATCTGTAACTCTTGGAAGCTTTATCTTTCTGCCCAACGATTCCATCGGATATTTTTCTTCCAACTCATAGCCTTTGTAATCATCCTCTATAAGCTTTATAGGCAGTCCGGTATGTGCATCAACCATACTCCATATTGAGTCAGCACATACTATATCATTTCCGCTCGCGTCAGTTATTATTACATTTCTATATCCAAGCATTGCTGAAAAATCATAAGGCCAAGTCTTTACAACTACATCCTCAAACATCTTGGGATATCTTTTAACCTCTATATTCCAGCTTATGGCAAACCATGCCCTGCCTGTCTGGTGCATATAATCTATACCCTTGCCTATAGACTCGGAATTGATATTTACACAGTCCTGCATGGCGTTAAGTATTCCATCCAAAGACATATTTGACTCTGAATCTATATCCGAAAATAATATCTTCTTGTTATAAATATACATATCCGTAACCCTTTATATAAAAATCAATCTTCATAAGCCTTGATATACGCAAAGACGTCATCATTGCTTCTGCCCATACAATAATCGGGATTAATTAAAGCCTCCAAAAATGCCTCACCGGTGGTATCGATTGGAACAACCCTGGTGGATATTGCTTCTGAAAGTCCATCTACTGTCATATCATCAAGAAATACTTCCTCTCCGGATCTTAGCATGCTTGAAGAAATAATAACCCTTTCACCAAGACTTTCTTCTCTGTCAGCAATCTCGTTTAGCTGTGTTT
>CAMALN010000234.1 GCA_945836565.1 uncultured Lachnospiraceae bacterium | reverse complement strand
CGGGTAAAATTCTATACAAACAGTAGCATTGAAGAGGAAAACTATGATAAAATATCAACAGCTGGCAAAGTATTTTATAGATGGGGTGATTACGCATGAGACGTATAGATTGGGATAATCGTACAGAAGCCATAGCAGGGATTTTGTACACAAGGGAAATTACAAATAATCTTCCGTATTATATGATAGTGTACACCGAAGATGGCGGCATGGATTTTGAGTCTGTACGAAGGAATGGCCGGGTGGCATATATAGCTCACAATACCGGAAGAGAGTTTATATGCGATGAAGTAGAAAAGCTTATTAAAAAGGTTTCAGAGATTATGAAGGAGAAAAATGCAAATGATGAAAAAGCATTGGAAATCACCTTTAGTATAACTGTTGATAAAGAAATAATAATTCATAATATTGATGAATGCAAGGCATTGAACGGGAAGAGTCGTCTTATGACAGACAAGGAGTTTATGGATACTAAGTCACTTGCAAAGTGTACGTATCTGGACAATTCTTGCATTTTATCTGACAGTGCCGTGTGGAAGATTGGCTTAGTTCTCGGAAATGATCCCAGACCTTTGGATTTTTCCCTTTTTGATGAGCTTTTTGCACCGGAAATATGGTCAAAAAGTATAGGCAGTATAGGATATATGGCTGATTCTACTCCTATGCAGCAAAAGGTCGGGAACAAACCATATGTGTCGCTGAAAAGTATATTTGAGAGCATGCTTCCGGCCAATCTCCCTGAGCAATTCAAATACAGGATAACTGAATATTATGAAAAGAAGCTTAGGGACAACAGAAAGCTGCACAGTACAGTGGATGATGACATCCTTATGAGTGTATATACCTTTACTACGGCGTCTGATATGGAGAAGCTAAAGGGTGAAAATTTCAGTGATGATGAGATTGAAGTATGGAAGAAGGCTCTGTATAAGATTACGCATAGAGCTGTTGCTGGTTATGATGACGTAATAGCCGCAGACAAGTTTATGCTCGACAGGATGAAGAAGGCTAGAGATAGGGTGCTGGCTGAAAAGCCTATGGAAGCGACCAATGTCATGAAGCTTTATAAGTACATATCAGAGATGCTTACTGAGGTTAAGAACACAGTTGTATTATGCTATCTTAAGCATGGGATATATGCCGGAATTGGCGAGCAGATAATAAAAAGTGCTGTAAGCATCGGAATACTTGATGATGCTCAGACCAATAAGTATCTGAATAATTTAGATGCCACTATTGCTGAATTTGCGACTTCCGTGCTGAAGCTTGATAAAGGTGAGTTAAGCAGAGAACAATTCGACAGTGTATATGGTCAGATAAGTCCGCGATACTATGATATAAGAACAGCCTGCTTTAAGGATATGAGTGTTGCAGATATTATTTCTGTATGCGGTGAAGAATTATTGGAGTGTGCAAAGGAGCTTGAGGTCTCTAAGGATAATATAACCATAGACAAAGCAGCGCTTCAGGATGCCTTGGATAAAGCGGACTTTACATTTACAGCAGAGAAGCTGCTTGATTATACAGAGAAGAGTATAAAATTCAGAGAAAAAATCAAATTTGAATATGCAGAGTCTCTTGGTCTTGTGCTGGATATAATCAAAAGATTTGGTGATTTGCATGGAATAGCAATGGAGGATATGTCCTATCTGGATATAAATGAGCTGTTAGGATATCACAGTAGGGATGCTTATATTCAAATTATTGAGGAACGCAGAAATATGTATCATTCATATTCATATCTGAAACTTCCGGGACTTATATTTGATGTCGGGGACATAGATGTAATAGAAAATTAATTTTTAATTTTTGTCATATTTATAAAAAAGCTGAATATATATTAGATGTATGATATGCCGCAAAGAAAAGAGAGGGGCACCACATTATATAGGAGGAAGAATATGACAGAGAAAATTTTAAACAACAATCAGGTAGTAGTAGCGGGAGAAATAGCATCGGACTTCAGATTCAGCCACGAAATCTTCGGAGAAGGTTTTTATATGGTTGATCTTATAGTCAGCAGATTAAGTGATGCTCATGATGTTATACCACTTATGGTTTCAGACAGACTATTCGATGTCGATGAACCACATATTGGAGACAGAGTGCTGGCAAAGGGCCAGTTCAGATCCTACAACAAACACGAGGAATGTAAGAACAGACTTATTCTTTCGGTATTTGTAAGAGAAATCGAGCTCATAGACGAGATAGACTCCAGAGACACAAAGCCGAATCAGATATATCTTGACGGATACATATGCAAGGAGCCTATATACCGCATGACTCCGCTGGGAAGAGAGATAGCAGATATACTTCTGGCTGTCAACAGGGCATACGGAAAATCTGATTACATACCGTGTATCTGCTGGGGCAGAAACGCAAGATTCGCAGGCAAGCTATCCGTAGGCGAACACGTAGCAGTATGGGGCAGAATCCAAAGCCGCGAATACCAGAAGAAGGTCGGCAACGACGAAATAGTAAACAAGGTCGCTTACGAAGTCTCGGTAAGTAAACTGGAGTGTCTAGAATAACATAATGGTAAAGATGATAAAA
>CAMALN010000233.1 GCA_945836565.1 uncultured Lachnospiraceae bacterium | reverse complement strand
AGATTGATAATGAGCTTGGTCATGAGGGAAGCGATGTGTGTTACTGTAAGCAGTGCCAGAGCGCTTTTCAGAAGTATCTTAGCAGGGAATTTAATGGTGATATAGAATTATTAAATGATACTTATGGTACTACCTTCTGGTCACAGGAATATAATGACTTTGATGAGATACCTACTCCTATGTCTACTATTACAACTCACAATCCTGCATTACGCCTTGACTGGGAACGTTTTAGAAGTAAAGCAATTGTAGATTTTGCAAATTTTCAGACAGATATTATTAAAGAAATAATTCCGGATGCTATTGTTATTCATGATTTCCCTGGCGGAGGTCTTGCTAAGCATGTGGATTACTCAAAGGTAGCTAAGAAGCTTGATGTTGTTGCTTATAATAATTACCCTGTATGGGGTGGACAAAGAGAACCTATTGCTCCTCATGAGATAGCATTTGGCCTTGATTATATGAGAGGATTAAAGTCGCAGAATTTCTGGATTACTGAGGCTATTATGGGTGCACAGGGTCATGATGTTACCGGTTATTCGCCAAGACCTAATCAGGCAAAGATGTGGTCATATCAGGGCTTTGCGCATGGCTGTGATTCAATGATGTACTTTAGATATCGTGGTGCAACTAAGGGTGCAGAACAGTTCTGCTATGGCGTAATCGATGCAGATAATATTAAGCGTAGAAAATTCTATGAGGTACAGAGCTGCTTTAAGGATGTAATCAAATATAAGGAACAGCTGTCAAAGCCTGTATCAGCAGAGGTTGCAATAGTATATGATTATGATTCCTTAGCTGCTTTCCGTATCCAGAAGCAGAGCATCCTGCTTGATACTCAGGTTGAGATGCAAAGACTCTATAAAACATTCTATGATGTGAATGTTCCTGTAGATGTTGTATCTTCTGATGCAGATATTTCAAAATATAAGGTGTTATTGATGCCGCAGATGATTATAGAGAAGCCTGAATTTACAAGCAAGATCAAGTCATTTGTTAAAAATGGCGGAACTGCCGTTATGACATATCGTACAGCAGTAAAGGATATTCATAATAATCTTACCTTTGGTGCAGTAATACCTGTGTCCTATGACGAATTTGCAGGTGTTTCATTAGTTGAGACGGAGAGCCTTCAGGAAGGACAGGGATTCCCGATTATTGGTAAGGGTGCATATGAGGGCAAGATAGGAAGCGGTGGAATATTCAGAGATATGCTTCTTGTGTCAGATGCAGAGGTGCTCTATTCGTATGGAGACAAGTTCTATACAGAATATGCTGCAGTAACTAGAAAAGCTCAGGGTGATGGTATGATTTATTATCTTGGTTGTGGTCTTGACGATGATACAATTAAGTCTATAATGAATAGTATTATGAGTGATAATCATATTGTAACAGAGGAAAGTGCAGAAGGTGTTGAGGTGTGTTATCGTGGAACAAAGGATGACATGGTTCGAGTAATTATGAACCATACTGCAGAAGAAGTACACTATAAAGATATGCTGTTACAACCATACGATTGTAAGATAGAGAAGTGTTAACTACATTTGACCCAGGGAGGAACATATATGAAAATCGGTGTCTTAGGAACAGGAAGAATAGTCTGGTCGGTATTTCCGCCACTTAAGGAAATTGATGAGATTGAGTGCTATGCCATAGCTTCACGAACAATTGAAAAGGCTGAAGAAGCAGCTAAGGAAATTGGATTTCAAAAGGCATACGGTTCCTATGAAGAGCTTGTCTGTGACCCGGAGGTTGAGCTTGTATATATTGCTACTCCGCATTCAAGACATTATGAGGATATGAAGCTGTGTATTACTCATAAGAAGCCTGTTTTGTGCGAGAAAGCATTTACCATAAATGCTAAGGAAGCGGCTTCAATTAAGGAGCTTGCCGCTAAAGAGGGGGTATTTGTTGCAGAAGCAATCTGGACAAGATATATGCCTTCAAGAGCAATAATCCAGAAGGTTGTTGATAGTGGCATTATTGGTAATATTTCAATGCTTACTGCTAATTTGTCATATGCAATAAGCAATAAAGAAAGAATAGTTTCGCCTATGCTTGCAGGGGGTGCACTTCTTGATGTTGGTGTGTATGGTCTTAATTTTGCCATGATGCATTTTGGTACTGATATTGAAAAGCTTGAATCATCTGTTTCATTTACTGAAACTGGTGTCGACGGGATGGAGTCAATTACAATGCATTTTAAGGATGGACGCATGGCTGTGCTGTCGCATGGAATATATGGACGCTCTGACAGACAGGGTATATTCTATGGAGACAAAGGCTATATAGTGGTTGAGAATATTAATAATCCGCATTCTGTTTCAGTTTATGATATGGAGGATAGGCTTATTGAACGTTATGAGGTTCCTCCGCAGGCTAACGGCTACGAATATGAATTCCTTGAGTGTATCAGGCTTATCAGGGAAGGTAAGCTTGAGAGTACTTCTATGACACTTGATGAGAGTATCTTTGTTATGGGTAAGATGGATGAAATACGAAGAAGCTGGGGACTTATATATCCAAAGGAGAAGGAACAAATTAGGTTGACTTTTTAATAATGGTTATTTACAATTCATACAAATGCAAAG
>CAMALN010000232.1 GCA_945836565.1 uncultured Lachnospiraceae bacterium | reverse complement strand
CATTCAATTTCTTATAACAGCTAAGGAGCAGTTCTTTGTCAAAGGATTGTGGTGTCTGAATTTGATATACATATTTTCTATCAGGTGTATCAATCCCAAAATTATCTTCATCCACAATTTTTATTGTATCCTTTACCGGCACTGCTATAGTACATGCACCATATTTTTTTACATTGGCAATCGAACTCTCTATCATTTCTTTTGTCACAAATGGTCTTGCGCCATCATGTATTATTACATACTTTGAATCCTTTGCCGCAAGAAGAGCACATCTTACAGAATCACACCTTTCCTTTCCACCGGCAATCACTTTTGATACCTTTGATATTTTATACTTACCTACTATCTCCTGTTTGCAATATTCAATATCATGTTCACCGGTAACAAGGATAATATCATCTACATCACTTTCATTAAATGTACGCAGAGAATAATATACTACCGGGTAATCGCCCAGTAGCATAAACTGTTTTTGTATATCACTTTTCATTCTGCTGCCTCGTCCGGCAGCTAATACTATCGCCGTTACTTTATCCATAGTAATGCTCCCATAATCTACCTTTCGCCAAGCTTTAAGTTAGGCACTGCATTCAAATCCCAACCATGGCGAGTCCCATTTATGTACTCGTAATAACCGGCTGCGCCTATCATAGCTGCATTATCAGTACAAAGAACAGGTGAAGGATAATATAAGGACAAGCCTTCTTTATCGCAGGCTTCCTTCATGGCAGCTCGTAGTGAGGAATTCGAAGCAACACCTCCCGCGAGTGCTATATTGTCCATGCCGTAGTATTTTGCCGCAGCAACTGTATGCTCGACCAACACATCTGTTACTGCTTTTTGGAAGGATGCGGCTACATCTGCTCTATTTATTTCTTCGCCCTTCATCTCAGCCTGATTAAGATAATTGAGTACTGCCGACTTTAATCCGCTAAATGAAAAATCATATTCATTTTCATTTATCTTAGCTCTTGGAAATGCTATCGCATCCGGATTACCTTCTTTAGCAAGCTTATCAACCTTCGGTCCTCCCGGATATCCAAGTCCGATAGCTCTTGCAACTTTGTCAAAAGCTTCTCCCGCAGCATCATCTCTGGTAATTCCTAATATCTCATATTTGCCATATTCAGTTACTTTAACAAGATGTGTATGTCCGCCTGATACAACAAGACACATAAATGGAGGTTCAAGCTCCTTATATTGAATATAATTTGCTGATATATGTCCCTCTATATGATGCACCCCAATAAGCGGAATATCTTTTGCAAAGCATATTGCCTTTGCTGCGCCAACACCAACAAGCAGAGCCCCTACAAGTCCGGGACCATATGTTACTGCAACTGCATCAATATCATCAAGAGAAACTGAAGCTTCGTCAAGTGCAGCCCGAATCACCTGATTAATCTTTTCAATATGCTTTCTTGAAGCTATCTCAGGAACAACACCACCATACAGGGTGTGAATATCAATCTGCGAATATATAATATTTGATAAGACCTCTCTGCCATTAACAACCACTGCTGCTGAGGTTTCGTCACAAGATGATTCAATAGCAAGAATCTTTACATCCTTTTCCATATCAATAACCTTCCTAGTCCTGAAAATTTAGTACTGTATCAGTCAAATCCTTTGCGGCAACTGTTCGTGGAAATATCTTTTTAATATCGTCTATATACTGTGATGGTCTTACCATTGACGGACTGTAATGAGTAAGCCACATTTCTCCTACATCTGCTGTCTTTGCAATTTCAGCTGCTTCACGCATAGTCATATGCTTATGCTCAACTGCCTTTTGTTGTTTGTCAGGCTCCCCATACATACCTTCACAAATAAACAAATCAGAACCCTTCGCATGTTTTTCAATGTTACTTACCGGTCTTGTGTCAGTACAATAAGTAAGCTTTATACCCTTTCTTGACGGCCCAAGAACCATGTCAGGCGTATATATCCCATTCTCAGTTTCAATTATACTGCCCTTTTGAAGCGGATTCCAATATTCCATAGGTATGTTCTGACTTCTAGCCTTCTCAATATCAAACTTTCCTGCTCTGTCTAAGCTTAAGGAATAACCGTAACATGTAACGTTATGATTCAGTCTGAATGCATCTACCTTAACGTCGCCCCACGAAAAGCTCTCCTCTTCATCAGAAAGCTCTTTGAATTTTATCTCAAAAGGAAGCTCCGGTGCAATTACCCTGAGTGAATTTACCACCTTCTCAAGACGCTTTGGCCCTACCATAAGAAGTGGCTCTGTTCTCTCTGCATTTCCTATTGTAAGAAGCAGACCCGGTAGTCCGCTTATGTGGTCGGCATGAAAATGCGTAAAACAAATTATATCTATCGGTTTAAAGCTCCAGCCCTGCCTCTTGATAGCCACCTGCGTGCCTTCGCCACAATCAATTAGCATTGAACTTCCATTATATCTAACCATCAAAGATGTTAGTGCCCTGTGCGGCAACGGCATCATTCCTCCGGTTCCAAGCAAGCATACGTCAAGCATTCCATACCTCCATATCAAATTACATGTATTCCGTTATATCCTCCGTATAAACAGGAATAACAAACTTCTGTGTCATCTCATCATAGCATGATC
>CAMALN010000231.1 GCA_945836565.1 uncultured Lachnospiraceae bacterium | reverse complement strand
GGAAGCAATCGGAAGGATGAAGAGCTTTATAGAGAGGCATAGAAATGCTTAATATAGTTTTATATGAACCTGAGATACCAAGCAATACAGGAAATATAGGCAGAACCTGTGTAGCCTGTGGTGCGAGACTGCACCTTATCGAGCCGCTTGGTTTTTCATTGTCGGACAAGATGCTGAAAAGAGCAGGCCTTGATTACTGGCCGAGACTTGATGTAACTAGGTACAGCGACTGGGAGGATTTTCTTACGAGAAATCCTGGAGCTAAGATATATATGGCAACCACCAAATCAAAGCAGACCTATGCGGATGTGACCTATGATAAGGATGCATATGTGATGTTCGGCAAGGAAAGTGCAGGCATACCTGAGGAGATACTGCTTGACTACAGAGAGGATTGCATCAGGATTCCTATGATTCCCGAGGAACGCTCGCTCAATCTGGCGAACTCGGTTGCCATAGTTGCGTATGAGGTGCTAAGGCAGCAGGGCTTTCCGGGCTTGGAGCAGGAAGGACAGCTTCACAGATATAGGTGGTAAAAGAGAGAATGTTATACACCCCAAAGGCAAGATGCAGGTCTTGCGTTTGAGGTGTGTTTTTATTGATGTAACAGAATGAAGGATTGGTATGTTAGCGTGTTCTGTGAATAAAGTTGTAAATTATGTGCATAACGAATATAATGGACTTATTATTGTTTATATTTTTTAACAGGGGGATAATGAATCATGAAAAAATACAATCTAAAGCATAGGATAGCACTTTTTCTTGCGGGCTGTCTGCTTGTAGGCTCGTTAAGCGGATGTGGTAAGAAAAAGGATGACGAACCGGATGACACTACGGTTATACCTATAGATACTGCAACAGACGGTGATCCTACAGATGAGGCTTCCACTGAGGATAATTCTACAGAGATCACAGCGGTTATGCCTAGTGGATTTTCTGCGTATGCTATGGAGACTCCGACATCGGATGAGGCAGTGGCTGAACAAGCACGCTTTGATGAGTATTTGGATGAAAGCTTCAGGGAAAGTGTAGTGACGGATACCGTAACCTTGCACTATATGCTTGGATATCCGGAGCAGCTTGGTATAGAGCGTCCTGAACCAACCTATGGAGAGGTTGATTTCACAGACGAGGCTTTAGCTGAGGAGTTGGAAGAGATAAAAGAGGACAAAACAGAGCTTGAAGAATATAATTATGATTTGCTTACCCGTGAACAGAAAATCTTATATGATATGCTTGAGGAGAATATCGAGCTTTCAACGGAGTCATATGATTTTGTCTATATGAGTGAGCCGTTTGCATATACAAGCGGTGTACATTCAAATATGCCTATTCTTTTGGCGGAGTACAGATTCTACACTAAGCAGGACGTAGATGATTATATAGGTTTATTGAAGGCTACGCCTGATTATTATAATGAGCTTCTTGAATTCGAGAAGGAAAAGTCAAAGAGGGGGCTTTTCATGAATTCGCACAATGCGAATGAGGTTATACGACAGTGTAAGGAGCTTATGGAGACTGATGATAACTCGATGCTTATACTGACCTTTAATTCGAGAATCGATGCTATGGAGGATTTGACAGACGAGGAAAAGGAAAGCTATAAGCAGGCGAATAAGGATGCGATTGAGAATTACTATATCCCTGCATATTCGAATGTTGTGAATACCTTTAGTGAGCTTAAAAATACTGGTAAAAATGAAAATGGTCTTGCAGGCTATGAGGACGGACAGGAGTATTACAGATATTTGATAAAGAATACTGTTGGTTCGGATAGAACACCTGAAGAGATTATAGAGCTTCTGGATGAGGAATTAGATGCTGCATTGGAGGAATTACAGAAGCTTGCTTTCGCAAATTATACGTCATATTCCTCATATGCAGAATGCTATGAGACATTATATGATGGCTTAGAGCTCGAACCGACTATAGCTAAGCTTCAAGAAAAAATCAAGGGTCGCTTCCCTGAGATTCCTGAGGTTCATTATACTGCAACTCCTGTACATGAATCGCTTAAGGATGTTGTGAGTCCTGCATTCTATATAGTACCTCCGCTTGATGATTATACGGATAATGTAATCCATACAAATCTCGGAGATGACACTTCAAATACCTTGTGGAGCACGCTGGCACATGAGGGTATGCCCGGACATATGTACCAGAGTGTATACTTCCTTTCGTCTAAGCCGTACATGCTTCGTTCGTTGCTTGATTACAAGGGCTACACTGAGGGCTGGGCGACCTATATAGAGCTTATGTCGTATGCTTTATATGACGGATATGAAGATCCGGTATATGCTGATTTTGAAAGATTGAATAGCACATTAAATCTTCTTGTAAGTGCACGTATAGAGATAGGAGTTAATTACGAGGGCTGGACCTTAGAGGAGACCTCAAGCTATCTTACCGGCATGGGCTTTGATGGCTCAGCGGCAGATACTATATACAACTATGTAATTGCAGAGCCGGCGAATTATCAGATGTATGTGCTCGGCTATCTTGAGTTCAAGACCCTTCGTGAAAAGTGCGAAGACCTTCTGGGAGACAAGTTTGACGAGCAGGAATTCCATAAGCAGATATTGGATGCAGGTCCATGCAGCTTCGGTAT
>CAMALN010000230.1 GCA_945836565.1 uncultured Lachnospiraceae bacterium | reverse complement strand
TCACATAACCTCCTGTACTTAATCATTTCAATATGAATTATTAATATTTCAAAACCTATCCATACCAATATTTCATATTATTTTTAATCACAAAGCATTACCTTTTATCCTTATAATTCTTGGGGAAAATTATTTGGAATTTTTGAAATTTAGAATATCTGATTTGTAGATACACAATACCATTTTATACACATCATGTAAAGTGGCGTGGTGTCACGCTAACACGAAATATGTGGCGTAACGCCACATACAAAAATCATATATACTCCACACATAATCATTGCATTTAATACATTCTCCACCACAGCCATAAATCACGCCTATCAAACTATATTTAAACCACAAAAGACTGTGCTCTAACGACACGTCGTTATAACACAGTCTTTTATGCATCACTATATAACGTTAATATCATTTGTGCGGATTCAACCATCTTGCGTCCGAGGTCCATACTGTTTTTCTGTATGTAACGATAGGCCTCCTCCTCAGTCAGTCCGTTTCTCTCCATAAGCATATGCTTTGCTTTCGCCACAAGCTTTTGATCATCAGCATTTCGTTTTGGCGGCGGCGGAGCCTTCTTCCGCTTCATCCGCCTATAAAATGGCTGCATCACCATATCGATTGTATCAAGCAAATCTCCCCGCCTAAACGGTGAGATAAGCTTCACCATATCCTCCCTCATTATCTCTATCGAGGGATCCTTGGTAAGTACAACCATTCCGAAATTATTCGGCAGCATGTCTGCTATCTCCGTATAATTGGTATCCCGCAGGTTCTGTTCACAGACAACTACACCGTAGTCTCTGTCATTTGCCACTCGCAGCACTTCTGCACCTGTTTCACATATGTTTATGTTAAGAGACATACCGCTGCCCCTCACAATGTTGGCAATGACCTTGGAGTCATTCGCTCCATGCATTGCTATCAATATGCTTCCCATATGCATCTGCCCTTTCTATAGCTTTACAAGATATTTATTTATCTCCCAGTCTGATACCTCAAGCATGTATTCCTTCCATTCCTGCTGCTTTATTCCAACATAGATGTCGACGAATTCATCACCGAGTACCTCTCTTACGAACTTGCTCTCATTCATAATATCAAGTGCTTCCTTAAGGTTTTCCGGCAGATACTGTTCTCCCATCGAAGCTAATAATTCATCAGGACAGATATGCTCCTTCATACCTCTCATACCTGCTGCCACACAAAGCGCAAGTGCAAGATACGGGTTAGCCGACGGGTCCGGAAACCTAAGCTCAACCTTATTCTCCCCGAAGCATTTTCTAAGCTTAACCAATGCATTCTCTCCCTTGGTTGACCAATATATCTTATTCGGAGCCTCAAAGCCCGATATAATTCTCTTATAAGAGTTAACGGTAGGATTCGTGATGGCACACATATCCTTTGCATACTTTAAGATACCACCTATAAAATACCTCGCCTCCTTAGCATCCTCCTTCTCAAATATATTCTCTCCGTCCTTATATAATTGGAAGTTAAGATGCATGCCTGAGCCTGCTACATCCGCTCTCGGCTTCGGCATAAATGTAGCATACAAGCCGAATCTCTTCGCTATCGACCTTACTGCAAACTTAAAGGTCGTAATCGCATCTGCGGTCTTAAGTCCCTCTGCCTCTCTAAAATCTATCTCGTGCTGTGCAGGTGCCTTCTCATGGTGTGAAGACTCTATCTCGAATCCCATCTCCTCTAGGTTAAGCACCATCTCGCGTCTCGCATTCTCTCCAAGGTCGGCAGGTCCTACATCCATATAGCCCGCTCTCTCATGAGTTACAACCGTAGGTGTGCCGTTCTCATCTGTATGGAATAAGAAGAACTCACACTCTGCATCCACTATGCTCTTATATCCGGCTTCCTTTCCCTCCTTAAGTGTCTTCTTAAGTATGGTACGAGGGCTCAATGCATGAGGATTTCCATCCGCATCATATACATCGCAGATAAACTTTCCTACTCGTCCCTGCTGTGGTCTCCAAGGAAGCACCACAAATGAATCCAGATCAGGATGAAGATATAACTCCTCCTCATGTGGATACTTGTCATCAAACAGCGCCGAGCTGTCAAAGAAATACTCATTATTGATAACTCTGTCAAGCTGTCCCGGGGTAACCGCAAGGTTCTTCAGGTTACCGAACATATCTACAAACTGAAGTCGGATAAACTCTATATCCTCATCCTCAATCTGCTGTAAAATCTCTTCCTTACTCTTCATTTCTATAGTATAACTCCCTTCATGTAATGAACGCCTGATATGACTAAAGGTTTGTATAACCCATAAGGGATTCGTCTACCTCTCTTGCTGCCTCTCGTCCTTCTCTTATAGCCCATACCACCAGAGACTGTCCTCTATGCATATCGCCGGCTGTAAAAATCTTCTCGTTGCTGGTGCGGTATCCGCCACCTTCTGTAGCAACATTTGTCCTTTCATTACATTTTACTCCAAAACCCTCAGTCACGTAAAGCTCTGAACCTAAAAATCCTGCAGCAATAAGTACAATATCTGCTTTTATCTCTTTTTCAGTGCCTGCGACAGGTGACATTATCATCCTTCCTGTCTTCTCATCCTTCTTTGGCTCAAGCTCTACAGTCTTAACAGCTGT
>CAMALN010000229.1 GCA_945836565.1 uncultured Lachnospiraceae bacterium | reverse complement strand
TTGCCATGGCAGCGGTAATCGCAACTATCCTGTCATCTTTTTCGGCAAGAGAAACTATATGCTTTGCAAATATATCAGTGTAGGAGCTTGTCTTTTTTCTGTCTGTAACCTTTCCTGTTTCCCTGTCAAAGCTGGCTATGCCATGGAAATAATCAGGATGCCTCTCGGCATATCTATATCCCTTTCCCTTAGTTGTCTTTACATGAATAATGATTGGTTTGTTAAGCTTAAATGCCTTTTTAAAGGTGCCAACCATCTGATCTATATCATGTCCGTCTATCGGACCGACATAGGTTATCCCAAGCTCCTCAAAAAACATTCCCGGGACAAAAAACTGCTTCAGGTTATCCTTTGATTTCTTTATGGTCTTTGCGACCTTCTCTCCTGTCTTGCTGTGACTTAAGCTGGTTTCGACTCCAAGCTTAAGGTCATTGTAGGCTGAGCTTACTCTTATACCGTTTAGATACTTCGAAAGCCCACCGACATTTTTTCCGATAGACATCTCATTGTCATTTAGTATGATAACAAGACCTGTTTTCTCCTGTGCCAGACTGTTCAACGCCTCATATGCCATACCACCTGTAAGCGAACCATCCCCTATAACAGCCGCAACTCTATTTACGCCCCCCTGCATATCCCTTGCCTTTGCAAAGCCAAGAGCAGCCGAGATACTCGTTGAGCTATGACCTGTGTTAAATGCATCACACGGATTCTCCTTTGTCTTTGGAAAGCCACTCATACCGTCATATTCTCTTAGGGTATCAAAGCCTTCCCTTCTTCCGGTCAGAAGCTTATGCGTATATGACTGATGTCCCACATCAAATATAAGCTTATCCTCCGGAAAATCCATACATAGATGAAGTGCCATGGTACGCTCAACCGAACCAAGGTTAGAGGATAGATGTCCACCCTTTTGACTTACCTTGTCTATAAGAAATTCCCTAATCTCATACGCAAGCTGCTTGTACTGAGACTTGGGTATTTTTTTTATATCATTTGCCTCTTGTATATTATCCAATACACTCATAATTCACCTAAACGTCTATACGACCTTATCCTATCTGTCTCTGTCTATAAGCATGGAAATAAGCTCTCCAAGCTCGTCCTTATATTCACTAACCAGCCCCGGTATCGCATCCAGTATATTACACGCATGCTTTGAGGTATCTGCCACATATTCACGAGCCTTTTTAAGTCCGTGAATGGTTGCATAGGTATACTTATCATTCTTCTCATCACTTAAAACAGGTTTACCAAGCTTTGCCTCATCACCGACGATATCCAATATATCATCCTGCACCTGAAATGCCATACCGACATCACGTGCAACCATACATATATCCTGTAATGACTTATCATCAGCTCCTCCTAAGACAGCACCTATCATCATAGCACACTCAATAAGAGCAGAGGTTTTATTAACATATATATATTCAAGCTGCTTTTCATCAACTTCCTTACCGGACATTATTACATCAAGAGTCTGCCCGCCTATCATTCCATATATGCCCGGCTTTGTTGCCAATATCATCATCGCCTTTTCTATACGTACATCTCCCGGACGAAGCGAAAAAGAAGACGCCGCAAGCTCATACGCATAATTAAGCAAACCGTCACCTGCAAGGATTGCTATATCCTCACCAAATGCCTTATGAACCGTAGGCATACCCCTTCTTAACTCATCATTATCAAGTGCCGGCAGGTCATCATGAATTAGAGAGTAGGTATGAATCATCTCTATAGCTGACATAAATCTTTCGAGTACTTCATCTTTTTCATCCCCTGCAAACATCCTGTAGCAGATAAGCATCATCATGGGACGAAGTCTCTTACCTCCCGCCTTATAGGCATAATTCATAGCCTTTATAACATCCTGCTGATACCCCTCCTCAGGCGGAAGATACCTGTATATAATATTTTCTATATCCTTTGCACTATATTTCATTTAAAACCTTTATCTCCTTTTCGACACCCTCAAGACTTTCTCTGCAAGCCGAAACAAGCTTTACACCCTCAGTATAAAGTGAAAGCGAATCCTTAAGCTTTGTGTCAGGATTTTCCAACAAAGCGTTAATCTCTCCGAGTCTTTTAAATGCTTCCTCTATATCAAAATCCTTATCTGTCGTTTTTATATTCTCATCCATAGAAAACCATCCTTGTTACAATTCATCTATATTACATATCATAAAATATTTATCTGATGCTATACATTTTCTGTCATAACAGTATTGTCCACAGTAGCATACACCGTACCGTCACTTATGGTAATGCTGAGCAAATCTCCGTTTTCGACCTCTTTAACACTTGTAAATGGGCTATCTCCCATCTCTATATATCCAAAGCCGTTTATAAGCTTTGCCGAAGGCGAAAGTCCATGAAGCTTCACCGTATAAAGCTCAAGATTGTGCTTCATTTCATCAAGCTTTTTGTCCATGCCTCTTTGCAGTCTGTCAAATTGGTCTGCCAGATACTGCTGCCTATCCTTTAAGATAGCCTCAGGTGACAGATGCTCAAGCTTCTCTGATAGGTTCTCCAAAATAAGCTTTTTCATACTTAAAGCATTGGACATATTACGATTAAGTGAGTTTGCAAGAGTCTCGAGCTGATTAACCGCAGTCATAACATCAGGTATGGCAAGCTCTGCCGCTGCCGAAGGAGTTGG
>CAMALN010000228.1 GCA_945836565.1 uncultured Lachnospiraceae bacterium | reverse complement strand
CCTAAGCCACTGCAATGACAACACTGGATCCTTAATGCACTGTGCCACAAGGGAACTCCTCCTTCCACTCCACTCTTATTGGGTCTCAGCCCTGCCTTCATCTTCTAAAATGAGGAGATCCGTTATTTTACACAAAATAAAAGCAGCCAAATGGTTGCTTTTATTTTTATGTTTTAATTATATATTTTCTTTAGATTATCAAGCCTTGCGCATGCACCGCACATCATAAGATCAAGGATGGTAAGGGCAGTCATAGCTTCAACAACTACTACAGCTCTTGGCCCGATTATTGGGTCATGTCGTCCCTTTATAGACATTGAGACTTCCTCTTTGGAAGAGGTTACAGTAAGCTGTTCCTGATATATAGAAGGAGTAGGCTTAAATGAAGCCCTTAAAATAAGTGGAGCGCCGTCACTCATACCGCCTAGTGTTCCGCCTGAATGGTTTGTTATTTTTACAATTTTTTCGTCCTTTACTTGAAAACAGTCATTGTTTCCGGAGCCGACAGCGGAGCTTACAGCTACACCATCACCTATTTCTACAGCTTTAACAGCACCTATAGACATTATCGCCTGTGCTAGTCTTGCGTCAAGCTTATCAAATACAGGCTCACCAATTCCAATAGGAAGTCCGGTGGCAATACATTCTACGCAGCTTCCGGATGAGTCCTTATTTGACATAAGCTCACGAAGATATGCTGATGCTTTCTCGGCACAGGCTTTATCAGGCATATACAGACTATTTCTGTTGATTTCTTCTATGTCGAAATGATCATAATCTATCTCATACGGTCCTATTGAACGGACATATGATGTTATGGTAATTCCAAGCTCCTTTAATATCTTGGCTGCAATTGCACCTGCTGCTACTCGACCTATAGTTTCCCTTCCGGAGGAGCGACCGCCGCCTCGATAATCTCTAAAACCATATTTTTCATCGAAGCAAAAATCAGCATGTCCGGGTCTGTAGGTATAGGCAATGTTTCCATAATCCTTAGATTTCTGGTCTTCGTTAAATATAATGAGAGATATGGGAGTTCCGGTAGTTCGTCCTTCAAAAATTCCGGATAAAATCTGTACCTTGTCTCCTTCGTTACGCTTTGTGGAGAAATCGCTTTGTCCGGGTTTTCTTTTGTCAAGATACATTTGTATATCGTCTTCATTAAGTGAAAGTCCCGCAGGACAACCATCTACTACAACCCCCAGAGCTTTGCCGTGTGATTCGCCCCAGGTTGATATTCGAAATATATTTCCATATGTTGATCCAGCCATATTATAATTCCTTCCTAAAAGTATAATATTTATTATTTGAGTATTAATTCGAAAACATTATACTATATCAAATTAACGTGTGCAAGTTGCATAACATAGGAGCATTGATGATACATCCAGATAATCTATATCAGCCTTGAATTATTATATTTGAAACATTACTTTTTATTTATTATGGCAGAAATATTGCAGTTACTAAATATTAGGTGTTTACAAATTTTATTCGTTATGATACTATACATAAGGCCTTCACTTAGTTATCGGATTCTCCGACCATAACTCAGTGAAAGGAATAATAATATTTTAGGAGGTTTGCGTTATGATAACAGCAGAGGCAAAGAAAGAAATTATCGAGAAGTATGGAAGATGTGAGGGAGATACCGGTTCACCAGAGGTACAGGTAGCACTCCTTACAGCAAGAATCAATGACCTTAATGAGCATTTTAAGACTCATCCAAAGGATTTCCATTCAAGAAGAGGTCTTCTTAAAATGGTAGGTCAGAGAAGAAACCTTCTCGCATATTTGAAGAGCAAGGATATAGAGCGTTACAGAAAGCTTATCGAGAGCCTTGGTCTCAGAAAGTAATTTTATATTACAAACAAATTATAGCGGAATTGCGTATGCGATTCCGCTTTTTTTGAGGAGGAACGCTTATGAACGGAGTTCATAAATAGGATGCGTTCCGACGATATGTCCTAGAGGGGGACCCACGTTATGTCCTAGAGGGGGACCCACGTAGTGGGGGAGTTGGCTAGGACGAAAAGGTGGGGGAGTCGGCTAGGACCTACCTAATTTGAGGAGGAACGCTTATGAACATGAAGCAGAAAATTTTCGATATTGCAATAGAGGGATACAAGGATATTGAAGCAGATACATATTTAGGAATATTTGGACATCCGATTCGCCATACTTTATCTCCAGTAATACATGATAATCTAGGTAAAGCACTTGGATTTAATGAGCGATATATCGCATTTGATGTGGATAAAGATTTGGATAAGAGAGTAAAACAAGCATATGATGAAGGAATTCTTGGGTTAAATATTACTGTTCCATATAAGCAGGAGGTTATAAAATCTCTTGTTGATATTGATCCTGCCGCTCAGGCAATAGGTGCAGTGAATACTCTTGTAAGAGTTGATAACGGATACAAGGGATATAATACTGATATGCCGGGACTTGCGAAAGCTATATCATCCGAGGGTATAGAATTATCCGGGGAAAAGGTCATAATGCTTGGCGCAGGTGGTGCAGCAAGGGCAGTTGCATATATGTGTTTAGAGTACGGTGTTGAAACGGTATATATAATAAACAGAACCTATGAAAATGCTGCAGTTATTGCTAAGGATATGAATTTATTGGCAAAACAAAATGGTAAAGGAACATTTTTTTATGCATTTTCCGGCTGTGA
>CAMALN010000227.1 GCA_945836565.1 uncultured Lachnospiraceae bacterium | reverse complement strand
CCTATGGTCATGGAATCCAGCTGGTCCGGTGTAAGTCCTGCAGCTACGGCTGCATCGTAGTAGGTCGTACTCTGCTTTGCAAGCAGACCTGCCGGTATGTAATACATATTTGCAACACTGTGCTCATAGCCTCCGATTACAAATGCCCAGATTGTGAAGAATATTCCTCCTATCTTACCTATGACATCTGTTGCTGTACCAGCTATAAGTACGGCTATACATACCAGAATGTTACACATAATACCTGAGCAAAATGCCTTGAGGAATCCAAGATTCATCTTGTTATATGCTGTCCTTATGGTTACTGCACCAAGTGCCGCACTGCCATAGTCAAGCTGTCCGCACTGGTTTACAAGCACAACTACAATTAGCGAGCCTATAAGATTGCTTATCCATACCAGTATAAGTGTTCTAATCATGCTAAGTGCCTTAACCTTCTTATCCATAACACCGAACACTATAAGACAGTCCCCGGTAAAAAGCTCTCCTCCTACCAAAACTATCATTATAAGCCCCACAGGGAATATAACACCTGCCAGACACTTTGCAAGACCCGTATTGGCTATACCATATGTCGCTGCACTACTGCTGGATGCTCCCATGGCGATAAATGCTCCGGCTAACATTCCCAGTAGAATCAATCTACCAAGACTAAGCCTCGTCTTTCCATCATATACAGCCATGTTGTCCTTTATAACGGCTGACATTTTCTTTGTGTTCATTATAACTTCCTCCGTATATTAATATTATCCAATCAATGTATTTATAAATTGTCTAAAGTCAAAATCAAATCAAGAGCCCTGTTCGAAAGCCTCATTTAATTTCTCCGTGCCTTCCAGTACGAATCTTCCATTCTTGATAACAGCCACTCTGGAACCATCCTTATGAACAGAATATATACCCTCTATCTCCTCATACGGAATCGTTATGTCCGTATGACAGTTAAAGTACGCCTTCTCTCTTTCCTCCGGAACCTCAGAATGTCTAAGCAGTGAGCATTCATTTTCCTTCGCCACTATCTCCCTGCCATCCGGATTATATAGTCTTGCCTCCTCACTATAGCTGTAACAGGTATCACCCACTGCAAAATGTGGTCCTGTCTTCTCTACTATCAGTATAGGTAGCTTGCTTAATATATCGTATTTTCTCGCCATAACATAAGCAATTGTATTGGTTCCGATGGCAAACTCTCCTATAGGTAGTGTATCATGGTTAAACATAAGGTTCTCTCTGATAAAGCTCTGATTTTTCTCTTCGCTCTCGAAGTTATCACAGCTAAACCTATACATTTTTCCATCCTTGAATTCTATCATAAGATTCGTGTATTTTAACTCATTTAGATATGCTGAGCTAACATTCAGTATTCCATTCGTACCCTTAAGCACCGGTGAAGTAAATACCTCTCCCACCGGAATATTCACATCTGCCACACAATTCTCAAAGTTTGTCTCCTTAGCACAGTCAATCTGATGAAGCATGACCTTGATATCCGTCTTATTGTCACCATATCCTATGACATGAATATATTCTGATTTATCCAGCTCATCTATAATAATTTGCTGTATATTCCTATAGAGCTCATTGTCCAAGGTATTTACCTTAACAGTATCAGCAAATATATCCTCGAATTCATCACCTATCTCCGGCACAGGATATGCGATAATGGTAAAGCTGTACTTATCTCTCGGTATATATCTGTTGGTTAACTCAGCAGTCTTGTTGCTGATGCTAACCGAAAGCTTCTGCTGATGTTCATTCAAAGTAGCTGCTGCCTCACACGGCTTCGGTTCAAACGGTTTCTCGCCAAAGGTTTCTATGACAGCAGGGCCTGCATATTCGAGTGCAAGCTCCTTGTTCTTCTCATACACTTCCTCAATTATCTCAAGCTTCCTCTTTGCAAATCCCTTGTCAAAGAAAAATGCCTCGTCCATTCTATGGTCGTACTCGTACTGCTTATTCGCGGCTGTAGCAGTATAACCCGTCCTGATATTTAACCTTCGATTGGCTCTGCTTATAGCATATCTGGTTATAATAGGACTAAGGCCGTGCTCCTTAAACATCAATACAGCTTCCTTAACCATACGCTCCTGACCGATTGCGTACCGTATATTCACCGACTTCTTTGATGTCAAATCTATGCGCATCGCCTTAAAGCCTTCTACAAAGCCTCCAACATACGTAGCAGCCATGGAACGAATGTCTTCCTCCGGTAATGTATTCAGAAACTCAGCAGTTTTTATCTCATTTTCCGTAATATACTCACCATATCGATACAGGTATCTGATATCACATAAATCACTGTTCATTATTATGTCATAGGCAAATGTATCCGCACTGCTGTCTATCGATGCAAGAGTTCTCCTTCCCACAGAAAGCTGTGCATAATCATACATATGATAATAATAAGCCTCCTGCATATACTTTATGCCTGGCAATGAAAATGTCTCATTTTCTGCTGATACAGCCTCACCATATGCCTCAGACCACATACTGTAAAGCTCCAAAAACAGCTCCAGATTTGCAACATACATATCATACTGTGCCTCGTAGGCATACACTATCTGGCTTCTAAGCTCTGCATATACCGCACTTAAGAAGCTGCCATACTCACCAAGACGCTCTGTCGCGTATTCCGGATTTGCATAGCTTACAGAGTAGTTTTCCTCCAATATATCCTCATAAAGTATATT
>CAMALN010000226.1 GCA_945836565.1 uncultured Lachnospiraceae bacterium | reverse complement strand
TCTTGAATCTGATAAGGATATCCTGCATCGTGTTATCAAGTGCATGTCCCATGTGCAACTGTCCGGTAATATTTGGTGGCGGCATCACGATGGTGAAAGGCTTCCTGCTTCTGTCTACCTCAGCGTGAAAATATTTCTTTTCCATCCAGTTAGAATAGATTCTCTCCTCTATCTCGGAAGGGTTGTAAGTTTTTTCCATTTAAATGTTCCTCCTAAAAAATTGTCAAATGATATGGCTTCAAAATATCCTGTATGTGCTCAGCCATACCGGGATTCTCTGCGACAGATGCCCGAAGAGCCGTAATAGCATTGCTTCGAATTCTCTCACAGGTCTCTATACTTTCACGAAGCTTCTGCCTTCTGGTATTTAGGGTATGCCTTATCTCGACCATCTCTCTTCGGTCAATCAACGCCATTATCTGGCTTGGCCATACCTCTGCCTCCTGCAAACCGAAGGATTTAAGCTTTGCTATAAGCTCTTCCTTTGCTTCCCGCAGTCCCTTATTAGCCTCAGAATATCTTAGCATATCTCTAACCATGGTATTATATCTTTCCCATACATACTCGAGTTCACTGGAAGAATGAACTCCGTATTTGTCATAGATATAATCCAGTGTATTTGTATTATTTATATATTTTACTTTAACCTTGTTGAGCAGGGATATCGCCTTGGCCAGTCTGGCATCATTCATCCTGACCTCATTCCTGATCGATGCATATCGTGCATAGCCTACAGCAAAAACCACCATTACAAATGCCACGATAGCCAGCACATAGACTGTAACCGTGCTCCTGCTTATATATGCCACGCAAGCGACCACACCAAGCGTTAAAATGCCCAAAATAAGTACTGTTGACACAATACCTCTTATTCTGGCAATGGAGTCCGAGAATTCCTCCCTCATATATCTCAGGTCAGCCTTCTCTCCTTCCAGATGTCCCATATCACTCCTAAGCATCGTGTCTCTGGACTCCATATCATACAGCTTCTTTATGGTTCCCGGAACCTCCTTCTCAAGCTGTGCCAGTATGGCATACTGCTCCTCCGACAGGAGATTCTCAGATTGGAGGTACTCCTCCCTGTTCCTATCCAGTCTGTCTATCTGTGATGCAAGCTCAATAACCTCGTTTGCATACTCTATAGGCAGCTCATCTATCCTCTGTATATCCATAAGATATGTGGATACAAGCTTGTACTCCTTCTTCATATCCTCCATATGGAAGCTGACATCTATCAGCTGTTCGCAAAAATCTGTAACAGTCTGCCTCTCTGCTTCTTCCTTTGTTGCCTTATCAACAATAAGGCTCTCTATATCTGCGCCCTCAGAGCGAATTTTTTCTTTCTTTCTCTTACCCTTGTCCTCGCGGACTCGGTCATCACCAAGCACCTTTTCTCTTTTCTTTATGGCTCTCGCCAGACGCTTTACTGCTTTTGCTCTCTGTTTCTCGGCTTTTTTTCTTAATTTGTCTTCCCGCCTGCCGCTGCCAACACCATTCAATCTCTCCTTAGCCTCTTCCTCGCTGTCCCTTATAGTGTCTGTATCTGGGGATTTTTTCTTCGGCAAAGTCTCATCTACAAAATTAATATTTCTCTCTCTGGCACGTTCACCAATGGTTGTATGTTTCTCAGGTACTTTTTTCTCTTTAGTCTTCTTAATTTCTTTCTTAGCGGCTTTCGCGATTTCCTTCTTCGCCTCATCGCTAAGTGCAAGCTGAACACCAGGCTCCTCATCTATCGCCTGTAGACGGACACGACCATCTGCCGACTTCCTCTCGGAACCCGGCGCATTATCATTTGCATCCTCCTCTGGCAAATCCTCTTCATTTAGATATGCTTTCAGCTTGTCGACTAAGCCCATTAAATCGCCTGCTCTCTAAATTCATCTTTAAGCTGACCCAGTATGATATCCATTCTTTTATCGTAATCTATCATATCCTTATTCATTCGGTTATATACAGCTCTCTGTAGCATAGAGTATATAGTCATCTCTCTGACATCCTCGTTGGAATCTCCAACCTCCTGCATAAGATTTTCAAAATATTCATCATCCAAGTCAAACTTGTGCATCTCCTGTCTAATGGTGGTGGAATCATTTCCGGCAGAAAATACTATGAAGTAGCCTCTTAAGGATTCTTCATTTCCATTTAGCTCATACGCACGAAGAAACATTATCTTCGCATCCTCTATATCCATATTATTTGCCGCCGTGACAGCTCTGTTGTGATACACATTCCCCAGGAATACGGTATCCTGTATATCCTGACTGTGCTCAATAATATCATCGTATATCGAAGCAGCCTTAATATATCTCCTATAGCCTAGATATCCGTCAGCCTTAAGCTTCTTTCTCTGACTTGCTGTGAGTCTTCGATATTTCTGCCATGCTTCAACATAGCTCTTAATCTCCTCCGGCTCATAATATCCGCCCTCATTTAATATCTCAACAAGCAAATCCTGGGCAAATGCTGTCTTGTTCGACAAGGCAGTAAGCTTAGCTGCCAATTCCGGCATACCGAGTTCATCCCTAATCCAGTCAAACAGCTTCTCCGACAAGGATGACTTGCTTATAAGCACAGTGTTGTTATATATGTAGAAGCACAATTCCTCATAGGTATATATCTCAACCTTAGTGTTCAAGAATATAAACGGATGACTTGCTTCCTTCTTTGTACATAAAATAACCTTTGACATTA
>CAMALN010000225.1 GCA_945836565.1 uncultured Lachnospiraceae bacterium | reverse complement strand
GACTTTAAGGGTGTTGATAAATCTTTTGCTATTCAGGCAGGTAGAGAGATTCGTGTAATGGTAGTTCCAGAGCAGGTTAATGATGCCGATATGGTACTTCTGGCTAGGGATATTTCAAAGCGTATTGAGAATGAGCTTGATTATCCGGGACAGATTAAGGTTAGCCTGATTCGTGAATCACGAGTAACTGACTTTGCAAAGTAAATGGAGATTATAAGGATGTGATTATTCACATCCTTTTTCTTATTTCGTTATATAAAATACATAAGAATTATGAATTTTGTTCCATTTATATGATAAAAATCTCTAATTTTTACAATTTGCCTTGAAAAGACATCGCTGTTATATTATAGTTAATAAGGTTGTATGATGAATTACAAATATAAGATGATGTCACCTTATATAGGTGAAAATAACAAGGAGATTTAAAATGGCAGAATTATCAAGAAAAGCAATGGCTGTCAAGCCATCGTCTACTTTGGCTATCACAGCAAAGGCAAAGGAACTTAAAGCTCAGGGAATCGATGTGGTTGCATTTGTAGCGGGAGAGCCTGACTTTGATACCCCTGAAAATATTAAGGATGCCGCAAAGGCTGCAATGGATGCGGGATTTACAAAATATACTCCTGCAGCAGGAATTTTGGAGCTTCGTGCTGCTATATCCAAGAAGTTTGCTGATTTCAATAAGCTTGAATATAAGCCGGAACAGATTGTAGTGAGCAATGGAGGAAAGCATTCTCTTATAAATGCTATAACTGCAATTGCAAATCCTGGTGATGAGTTTATTATACCGGCACCATATTGGCTTAGCTATCCGGAGATGGTAAAGCTTGCAGATGGTGTTCCGGTATCGGTTTTGACTAAGAAGGAGAATGGCTATAAGGTTACTGTAGATGAGCTTGAGTCTGTGTATACTGATAAGACAAAGGCTATTATATTGAATACGCCTTGTAATCCTACAGGAAGCATATATACAGAAGAGGAGCTTAGGGCTATTGCTGATTTTGTAGTTAAAAAGGATATATTTATCATATCGGATGAGATGTATGAATATCTTGTGTATGGTGGACATAAGCATGTCAGTATAGCAAGCTTTAATGATGAGATATATAAGAGAACGATTACATGCAGTGGTTTGTCAAAGAGCTACGCTATGACAGGCTGGAGAATAGGTTATGCGGCTGCACCGATAGAGATAGCGAAGCTTATGTCAAGTGTGCAGAGTCATCAGGCATCAAATCCTAACTCTATTGCGCAGAAGGCGGCACTTGAGGCTGTGACAGGTCCTCAGGAAAGGCTGGCTGAGATGGTATGTGAATTTGAGAAGAGAAGTTCATACCTTTATGAAGCAATAGGTAAGCTTCCTTATATTGACTGTGTTAAGCCGGATGGAGCGTTCTATGCATTTGTTGATTGTAGTGAAATAATAGGCAAGAAGCATAATGGTGAAGAAATTACTTCATCAGCTGATATTGGACGCATACTTATTGAAGAGTACAAGGTTGCTGTTATCCCATGTGATGACTTTGGAATAAAAAATCACATAAGACTTTCATATGCAATTGCTATGGAGCAGATTAAGAAGGGTATTGAAAGAATCAGGACATTCCTTGAAGCGCTTGTTTAGTCAGAAGGAGAAAAGGTGTTAGAATTTACACGTAAGGACAGAAAGCTTGTATATGATTCAAAAGTAGTATCACTTTATAATGATTATCTGATAACTCCGGATGGTAAAGAAGTAGTATATGATTTTATAAAGCATAAATCAGGCGGAGGAGCAGGTATACTTTTGGTCGATGATGAGGAATGTACGTATCTTGTCAAGCAGTATCGCAATTCTATAGATCGGGTTAATATGGAGATTCCGGCTGGTGCATATAGTGAGACTGGCGAATCCGGCGAGGCCTGTGCACTTAGAGAAGGTGAAGAAGAAACCGGACTTTTGGCAGGAAGAATATTCCATGTCAGTCGTTCGGTATCAGCGATTGGAACATTTGATGAGACAACAGATATTTACATTGGCCTTGATATAAAAAAGGGGCATACTTCGTATGACCAGCTTGAATATATAGATGTTGTCAGGCTTCCTGTAGAAGAAGCAATAGAAGCAGTATACAGTGGCGATATTGTGGACAGCAAGACTGTAATTGCCTTGCTTGCCTATAAAGATATGAAGAGCAGGGGTATATTTTAGATATTTTATGCATATAAGATAGAGAGTGCTGTACTCTCTATCTTTTTTTGTGAGGTAATTATGGAAAAGGTAAAATATATAAAAGATAATGTGCGTATATATATTGGACTAGTTGCTGTAATAGTATCAAGTATTATCATCAATATCTGTATACGAGCAGGCTATTCTTTTGATTCAATAATCATAGGTAGAGAGCAATACGAGCAGTTTATAACTTTACCATTGGGAAATGTAGCAATAGTGGTTGTTCTAAAGAGATTAAAACAGTTAGCTTTGGTTTATGTTTTGTATAAACTGTTTGGCGCAGAGCTTGGATACAGTATTGTTTTATGCTTATTGGCGTTTGTGTTTGGTGGGTTTCTGTCTATTCAGGCGTTTTATTCAGGGTTTATGGGTATTGTTGAATTTATCTTATATCTTTTGCCGCATTTTGTGTTTTATATTTTAATTATAAGAATAATGTACACCTTTATAAAATACTCTAACAAAGGCTTTTGGTATTCTTTTGCGTTAATTACATTATTGTTTCTGTCAGGTAT
>CAMALN010000224.1 GCA_945836565.1 uncultured Lachnospiraceae bacterium | reverse complement strand
ATCATATTTCCTCCTTATGCGTTGTGACAAGCTTCACGAGTTCATCACAAGTTTTCAATCCTTGACAAGCTTGTGACAAGCTTTGCGGGTCAATCCTGGTAATGTTGATTATATATAGTTTAGCCACAAAAATCAATAATAACCATATAAACACACATTGTTACTGTTTGGGTGTGAACAATGTCCATATATCACATTATCCGATTGCACATACTTGATAATGACCGGTCGTTTTGGTATAATCACTAATGTGTTGCCTTACGTTTAAATGTGCATATTCGAATAAAATGGCATATTGACTGTGCAACGCAAAACGTATGATTATATTATTAATAAGGTGGTATATAAGATGCAGGGAAGAACAAACAACTGCGGAGAACTTCGCATTGGCGATGTCGGAAAACAGGTAAGAATTGTTGGCTGGTATGAGAATATAAGAAAGGTTAGTAAGAATCTTGGCTTCCTTATATTAAGAGACTTTTACGGAACGACTCAGGTTGTTATTGAAACTGAGGAAATGATGGATATAGTTGACGGCTATAATTATGAGTCTACTATAGCTATAGAGGGAGAGGTCAGAGAAAGATCAAATAAGGCAAAGGACCTTCCTACAGGTGAAATTGAGGTTGTTCCTTCTAAGATTGAGCTTCTCGGAAAGTGCCGTTACAACGAGCTTCCTTTCCAGATCAATCATTCTAAGGAGGCAGACGAGAATACAAGACTTAAGTACAGATATCTTGATCTTCGTAATCCTGCCGTTATGTCTAAGATTAAGCTTAGAAGTGCTATTGTAAATGAATTAAGACAGAGCATGATAGCTCATGATTTTATGGAAATAACAACTCCTATTCTTACATGCTCTTCGCCGGAGGGAGCGAGAGATTATCTTGTTCCTGCAAGAAAGCATCCGGGAAAGTTCTATGCACTTCCGCAGGCACCACAGCAGTTTAAGCAGCTTTTGATGGCTTCGGGTGTTGACAGATATTTCCAGATTGCTCCTTGCTTTAGAGATGAGGATGCAAGAGCTGACCGTTCACCGGGAGAGTTCTATCAGCTTGATATGGAGATGAGCTTTGCAAGCCAGGAGGATGTATTTGCAATAATCGAGGATGTTCTTCCGCCGATATTTGCCAAGTACGGAACCTATAATCAAGCTTCATCAGCACCATTTAAGAGGATTTCATATCTTGAGTCTCTTGAGAAGTACGGTACTGATAAGCCAGACCTCAGAATAGATTTAACAATTAGTGACGCGACAAGCGTACTTTCAAACAACGGCTTCCCTCCGTTTGAAAATGCGGATGTAAGAGCAATCGTAGTTGATGGCTTTGAGGGAACAAGAAAGGTTATAGATGCAATGTGTGCAGAGGTTGAAGTACAGTCAGGCTTCAAGGGCTACTGGTTCAGGGTTGATGAAAATGGTGGCTTTGTCGGCGGTATTTCAAAGTTCCTTGCTGAGAAGGCAGATGAGGTTAAGGCAGCTCTTAATCTTAAGAACGGTGATTTTGTTGCAGTTACGGCAGGTACCAAGGCACAGGCACTTAAGGCTGCAGGAGTATACAGAAAGCTTATCGGTGCAGCATGTCCTAAGCATATGGATAAGGAGTGCTATGAGTTCTGCTGGATAGTAGATTTCCCTATGTATGAGATAGGAGAAGAGTCAGGAGAGCTTGAATTCTGTCACAATCCTTTCTCTATGCCACAGGGTGGTATGGAAGCACTTGAGACTATGGAACCACTTGATATACTTGCATATCAGTATGATCTGGTATGTAACGGTATAGAGCTTTCATCAGGTGCTGTTAGAAATCATGATCCTGAAATCATGGTTAAGGCATTTAATATAGTAGGTCTTGGTGAGGATGATGTTAAGGCTAAGTTCCCTGCTATGTATAATGCATTTTGCTATGGTGCACCGCCACATGCAGGTATTGCACCGGGAGTTGACCGTATGGTAATGCTTATTTCGGGTGAGGAAAGCATACGAGAGATTATTCCTTTCCCTATGAATAAAAATGCACAGGACATCATGATGGGTGCTCCGTCAGAGGTTGCAAAACAGCAGCTTGATGATGTTCATATTGCGATTGTTGCTGACAAGAAGGATGAGCAGTAGATTTTGAGGTGAAAAGCTTGAAGGTTAATGTATATTATGGCGGAAGAGGGCTTATCGAGGACCCTACACTTGTTGTAGTTGACAGGATGATACAGGTTCTTGAGGAGCTTCGTGTTACGGTAAACAGATATAATATGTACGAGGACAAGGGTGGTATCGCCACTCTTCCAAATACACTTAAGGATTGCGATGGTGTAATACTTGCGGCAAGCGTTGAGTGGTATGGAATAGGCGGATATATGCAGCAGTTCCTTGATATGTGCTGGCTTTATGCGGATAAGAGCAAGCTTACTTCGCTTTATATGATGCCGGTTGTGGTTGCAACCGCATATGGTGAGCAGGAGGCAGAGCTTACACTTAGACGTGCCTGGGATGTATTGGGCGGTATATCATTAAATGGTATAGCTGCATATGTTGATTCACATACTATATTTGAAACTAATTCTGCTTATCTGTCACTGATTGAGAAAAAGGCAGAGGAGCTTTACAGAAGCATTAATCAGAAGATAGTTAAGCTTCCTTCAAGCAATACCGCAGTAAAAAATAATATTATCAGAAAAAGCAGTATCAATCTCACTCCACAGGAGAGTGAACAGCTTTCAAAGTTTGTATCAAATGAT
>CAMALN010000223.1 GCA_945836565.1 uncultured Lachnospiraceae bacterium | reverse complement strand
TCCATACAGGTGGTGTTGCCGGTGGAGATATTACACAGGGTCTTCCTAGAGTTGAGGAAATCTTCGAGGCCAGAAAGCCAAAGGGACTTGCTATCATAGCAGAGTTTGGCGGTGTCGTTGAAGATAGAAATACAGATAAGAAGCATGAGATAGTAGTAACAAATCAGGAAACCGGAGAGACCAAGGCATATCTTATCCCTTATGGTTCAAGAGTAAAGGTTATGGACGGACAGGTTATCGAGGCTGCTGATGAGATTACTGAGGGTTCTGTAGATCCACATGATATCTTGAGAATCAAGGGTGTAAGAGCCGTTCAGGATTATATGCTTCGTGAGGTTCAGAAGGTTTATAGCTCACAGGGTGTTGATATCAATGATAAGCACCTTGAGGTTATTGTTCGACAGACTCTTAAGAAGGTACAGATTGAGGAAAGCGGAGATTCAGATTATCTTCCGGGCTCAAAGGTTGATGTTATTGAGTTTGAGGAGATTAATGAGATGCTTAAGGAGGAAGGAAAGACACCTGCAAAGGCTACTCAAATTCTTCTTGGTATATCAAAGGCTGCTCTTGCAACTAACTCATTCCTTTCAGCAGCTTCCTTCCAGGAGACTATGAAGATTCTTACAGACGCTGCCATAAAGGGCAAGAGTGATCCGCTTGTTGGTCTTAAGGAGAACGTTCTTATCGGTAAGCCTATACCGGCAGGTACAGGTATGAAGAGATACCGTAGCGTTAAGCTTGATTCCGGAGTAAGCGATAACGAGTTTGTTGCTTTTGATGAGAGCGAAGAGCAGAGCGATGCAGTGGTTGAGGATACTGATGTAGTTGAGATAACCGAAAATGCTGACAATGCTGACAACACTGATGAGACTGACGCTGAATAAGAGACATTAGTTATCTAAAACAAATATAGTATCAAAAGGGCGTATATATTCGGATATTTGGATGTATATGCCCTTTTGCTTATAAAGATACATAAGGAGAAATGTAATATGCAGGCAATTATTTTAGCCGCAGGTATGGGAAAACGTCTCAAGGAGCTTACAGAGAATAATACGAAGTGTATGGTGAAGGTTAATGGAGTCACGTTGATTGACCGTATGCTTCATCAGATAGATAAAAGAGGATTGTCCAGAATAATAATTGTTGTGGGATATGAGGGACAAAAGCTGATAGATTATATTGCAACTCTTGATATAGTAACTCCTATCGTATATATAGATAATCCGATATATGACAAGACCAATAATATATATTCGCTTGCACTCGCAAAGGATTATCTGTGTGAGGATGACACACTGCTTTTTGAATCGGATTTGATATTTGAAGATTCGTTGATTGATGCCTTGTTAGAGGATACAAGAGATACGCTTGCTTTGGTGGATAAGTATGAAAGCTGGATGGATGGAACCTGTGTAAAGCTTGATGAGGATGATTCCATTATAGATTTTGTACCCGGCAAGAAATTCGATTTTAGCGAAACCTCGGATTATTATAAAACTGTCAATATATATAAGTTTAGCAAAGGCTTTTCGACAAGCAGATATGTTCCTTTCCTTGATGCATATAAGAATGCACTTGGTGTAAATGAATATTACGAGCAGGTTCTGCAAGTTATTTCCATGCTTGATGAACCAGGCATTAAGGGGAAAAGACTTACAGGACAAAAATGGTATGAGATAGATGATGCTCAGGATTTGGATATAGCTGAATCACTATTTGCTCCCGATGATGATATAAGACTTAAGCTGCTTCAGGACAGATACGGAGGGTATTGGAGATATCCCAAGCTTGTAGATTTTTGCTATCTTGTTAATCCGTATTATCCGCCTAAGAAGATGGTGGAGGAGCTTAAAGCAAGCTTTGAAGCTTTGCTTACACAGTATCCTTCAGGAATGAGAGTGAACTCATTGCTGGCATCAAAGAATTTTGATGTTCCGATTGAAAATATTGTGGTGGGGAATGGCGCTGCAGAGCTTATCAAGTCGATTATGAGCTGTCTTAAGGGCAGGGTTGGAGTGATTCGTCCTACCTTTGAAGAATATCCACACAGATATAATGAAGAAGAAACTGTAGTATTCCGGCCACAGACAGAGGGCTTCAGATATACGGCTGATGATTTGATTTTATACTTTGGTGAGCACAGGATAGAGAATCTGTTGCTGATTAATCCGGATAATCCTACCGGAAATTATCTTCCTAAAAAAGAGGTCGAAAGACTTATAGCATGGACTGCTTCGGAAGGGATAAAGCTGGTTGTGGACGAATCATTTGCAGATTTTGCGGATGAATTAGACAATACTTTCTTTGATAAAAAAATTCTAAAGGAAAATCCGCATCTTTATGTTATGAAAAGCATATCGAAGTCATATGGAGTGCCGGGACTTAGATTGGGAGTGCTTGCATCCGGAGATGAGGATATCATTTCATATATAAAGAAGGATGTGGCTATATGGAATGTTAATTCATTTGGTGAATTCTACCTTCAGATAGCAGAGAAATATAAGAAGGATTATATACTCGCATTGGAGAAATTCCGAGCTGAGCGAAATCGATTTGCCGCAGAGCTTGATAGAATAGAAGGCTTGAAGGTATATCCGTCGCAGGCTAATTATATTATGATAGAGATAGTCGGTGGAGTGACGGCACACGAGCTGACAAAGAAGCTTCTTAATCAACACGAGCTCCTTATCAAGGATTTGACTCCAAAGTTTGAGCTTGACGGAAGAGAATTTATTAGAGTGGCTGTTAAGACAACAGAGGAAAATGACTGTCTTGTAGCTGCATTGAAT
>CAMALN010000222.1 GCA_945836565.1 uncultured Lachnospiraceae bacterium | reverse complement strand
TCTTACCACATACAGTAATTGTACCAGCTTCATCATCTGCTGAAACCTGATCAGCGTACTGATACTTACCCTGTGATGAATCATACTTTAATAAGTGAGCAAGCATTGAAGGCTTAGTCAAATCGTTGATTGCAACAACCTCATAACCTTCTGCATCAAACATCTGTCTGAATGCAAGACGACCGATACGTCCAAAACCATTAATTGCTACTTTTACTGCCATTTTTTATTCCTCCTAAGCTTTGAAATAATAATGATTTATAAATACTGCTTGGCACGCAGTAAATACTCTGTGAAAAATTCACACATTGACATCATACATTTTTTTCTAGTAAAATTCAAGTATAAATTTATCATTTAATAAGGAGATATGCTATGAAACAGGGTACTTTTTTTCCCGATTATCACTTACATACATCATTTTCCTCAGATTGTGACGCAAATATACATAATATTATAAAAGCCGCCACTGACTCAGGCATCAATTCTATCTGCGTAACAGACCATTATGATATGGATTTTCCGGTTCGTGACGATGAGCCGGATATGGATTTCTATCTCGACGCAGACTGCTATTATAAATATATGTCCGAAATAAGGGAGCAATATTCACCTTCCTTCGACCTTAAAATAGGTATTGAGCTTGGTGTAATGGATACGACTGCCGATAAGCTAAATGACTATGCACTATCCCACCCGGAATTTGATTTCATAATCGCAAGCTCACATATAATAGACGGTTTAGACCCTTATTATCCTGAATATTTCGAAGGGAGAAGCGATGAAGCTGCTTACAGAAGATATTTTGAAAGCATCCTGTATAATGTTGAGCATTTTAAAAATTATAATGTATACGGACATCTTGATTATGTGCTGAGGTATGGTACACATAAGAAGGAAAGCTATGATATGTCAATATATACGGACATATTCGAAGAGATATTCAAGCACATCATATATGACGGAAAAGGTATAGAGATAAATACCGGAAGCTTATACAAGGGGCTTAGCTTTCCCCATCCGCACCCTGATATATTAAAGCTATACAAAGAAATGGGTGGCGAAATAATTACAATTGGCAGTGATGCCCATAAACCTTATTATGTTGGATATGGTTTTGATGCTGCACGAAGACTTTTGCTGGAGCATGGATTTAAATACTACTGTACCTTTGAGAAGCAAAAGCCAAAGTTTGTAGTCATAGAGTAATCTTGACTAATTATAAATACAAATTAAAATCTGCAGGAGCAACCCTGCAGATTTTTTATATTTTATTATATCTCTTATAATCCTCATATAATGGAGAACTTTCTCTAAGCTTTCCTACAATTTCCTTAAGTGTATCTACCGTATAATCGATATCCTCTACAGTATTTTCTCCTCCAATAGTAAATCTTACCGTACCATTTATCACATCCTCCGGCAGGCCCAACGCCTCAAGTACATAGGACGGCTTCTTAATACCAGAATTACATGCAGAACCTGCTGATGCACATATTCCGGACATATCCAGCATCACCAAAAGCGGCTCTGCATCTATAAATTGAAAGCTAAAGTTCACATTATTCGGTAAACGTTTGTACCTATGCCCGTTCAGTCTGCTGTATGGTATCTCATCTAAAACTCTGTTTATCAAATAGTCTCTTAATTCACACTCGTTTTTTATACGATTATCCATATCTTCTAAAGCCAGCTGTGTTGCCCTTCCTATACCAACAATACCCGGTACATTCTCGGTTCCAGCCCGTCGACCGGCCTCCTGTTTTCCGCCATGAATGAGATTCGTAATATCAATACCCTTTCTTACATATAAAAATCCGGTTCCCTTAGGTCCCTGAAGCTTATGTCCGCTCGCTGATAACATATCAATATTACATTCGTCAACATCTATGGGAAGTTGACCGAACGCCTGCACCGCATCTGTGTGAAATATAACACCCTGCCTTCTTGTAATGGCACCAATCTCTTTTATAGGCTGTATACTTCCTATCTCATTATTTGCATACATAATTGATACCATAATTGTGTCAGGTCTTATAGCAGCATATACACTCTCCGGTCTAACTATTCCATTTTCACCAACTCCAAGATATGTCACAGCAAAGCCTTTTGTCTCAAGGTACCTGCATGAATTTAATACGGCATGATGCTCTATCTTTGATGTAATGATATGTCTACCCTTTTTTGAAAATGCATCTGCAACACCCTTAATCGCCCAATTATCTGACTCTGAACCACCTCCTGTAAAATATATATTTTCCCCTTCGGTACCCAGCGCCTCCGCAATTATCAGACGTGCATTATCTATTGCCTTCTTACTTTCTATACCTAAACTGTATAAGCCTGACGGATTACCGTATCTTTCACCCAGATACGGAAGCATAGCTTCAATAACCTCCGGTCTTGTGGCTGTAGTAGCTGCGTGGTCGAGATATATTCTTTTATTCAAAACAAACCCCTTCTATCAAATTATTTAAATCATAATTTAGCTTTTCCGTAATATATTATATTAAATCCATATGGGATAATTTCATGTCAAAGCAAACCAAAAGACTGATTAATACCATAAAGTCAAGCTCCCTTGCCAAGGGGACTATTCTCCTCATCTGTACCGGACTTACCACCAAGCTTCTTGGATTCTATAATAGAATATTCCTGACACGGCTGATAGGTGTATCAGAGCTCGGTGTATATCAGCTAACTTTTCCAATATTTATATTATCATTTGCTGTATCATGCGAAGGCTTAGCAACTGCACTTACACGTCATACAGCAAAGAATATAGCCCAAAAAAATACAT
>CAMALN010000221.1 GCA_945836565.1 uncultured Lachnospiraceae bacterium | reverse complement strand
ATCATAAAGCTACGAAATTAAAGAAAACGTGAAATACACCAATAAATAAAGGATAAAAGGAGGTATTACAAATGCTTAACATAAGAGATTTAGAAAAAAAGCTTACCACTGGTGAGTTTGATGCAAGATTAACTGAAATCTATGTGGATGCAGCTCTTCTTGAATATCACAGACAGCGATACATAGCTTCACTACATAAATTCGAAGAATTATTCGGCGAAAAAGAGGTGTGTATCTTCAGTGCTCCGGGCCGAAGCGAGGTGTGCGGAAACCACACAGACCACCAGCATGGTCATGTGCTTGCAACCTCAATAAATCTTGATGCCTTAGCGGTTGTTGCTAAAACCGATAACAACAAAATCTTGTTAAAATCTGATGATTTTCCAATCATTGAGATGGATATAGATACCACAGAAAAAAGAGACGACGAGCTTGAGACTACATCAGCATTGATACGCGGTGTAGCTGCCGGCATCAGGGATAAGGGCTATGCAATCGGCGGCTTCGAGGCATACGTAACCAGCGATGTATTGATGGGTGCGGGAATGTCATCCTCTGCTGCCTTTGAAAGCCTTATAGGCACTATATTCTCCGGCTTATACAACGATGAAATGGTAAGCTCAGTAGATATCGCCAAAATCGGACAATATGCAGAAAATGTTTACTTCGGAAAACCATGCGGTCTTATGGACCAGATGGCCTGCAGTGTAGGCGGTCTTATATATATCGATTTTGCAGACAAGAGAAACCCGGTTATAGAGCAGATTTCCTGTGACTTCGAAGCGCATGCCTACAGCCTTTGTATAGTAGATACCAAGGGTTCGCATGCTGATTTAACTGATGATTATGCCGCCATACCTATAGAGATGAAGAAGGTCGCTGTCGCTTTGGGCAAGGAATTCCTTCACGATGTTGCCCCTGAAGACTTCTATACAAACATCGCCATGCTCCGCGAAAATGCAGGCGACCGTGCAGTCCTTCGTGCTATGCACTTCTTCACAGAGCAGTCCCGTGTAGCAGAAGGCGTTGCCGCCTTAAAGGCAGACGACTTTGATACATTTTTAGATGTCATAAAGAGAAGTGGCGATTCTTCAAGCAAGCTTCTCCAGAACATATACAGCCCTAAGGATCCTTGTACACAGAATGTCTCTGTGGCATTAGCAGCCAGCGAATATGCGCTCTGTGGCGGAAAGGGAGTGTGCCGAGTACACGGCGGTGGTTTCGCAGGTACCATTCAGGCATTTGTGAAAAATGATGCTGTAGCCGACTATAAGAGCTACATCGAGAGTATATTTGGCAAGGATGCCTGCCACGTGCTAAAGGTACGTCCATATGGCGGAATCCGTGTTTTCTAAAGGAGGTAACATGATGATATACGAAAGCATTAAGAAATTGGTTAATTACGGTCTTGCCAAGGGACTTATAGAAAAAGACGATGTCATATACACTACAAATCTTCTCCTTGATTTGTTGAAGCTTGATGCCTATGAGGAACCGGGAAATGTATCAGACATATGTACTCCCGAGGAGCTTGAGCTCACCCTGCAGGACATACTTGATTATGCAGTGAACGCAAAGCTTATCGAAGAGGATTCAATTGTATTAAGAGATTTGTTTGACACAAGAATTATGAACACCCTGATGCCGAAGCCAAGCCAGGTCATCAAAACCTTCCGGGAGAAATATAATACTTCTCCGAAGGAAGCCACTGATTATTTCTATGACCTAAGTCGTGCCTCAGACTATATCAGGACGTATCGTGTGAAAAAGGATATGAAATGGGTTGCTCCTACCGAGTATGGCGATATAGATATCACCATCAACCTGTCAAAGCCGGAGAAGGATCCTAAGATGATTGCACTTGCAAAAACCATGAAGTCTACATCTTATCCTAAGTGTCTGCTTTGTATGGAAAATGAAGGCTATGCCGGCAGAATAAATCATCCTGCCCGCGAAAATCACCGTATAATACCTGTCGAGATAGACAACAGCCGCTGGGGCTTCCAGTATTCACCTTACGTATATTACAACGAGCATTGTATCGTATTCAATGGCGAGCATGTTCCTATGAAGATAGAGCGGGCAACCTTTAGAAAGCTCTTCGACTTCGTAAAGCAGTTCCCACATTATTTTGTAGGTTCAAATGCAGACCTTCCTATCGTAGGCGGCTCTATATTAAGTCACGACCATTTTCAGGGTGGTAATTATGAATTTGCTATGGCAAAAGCACCGATAGAGCTTCCGATTACATTTGCCGGATACGAGGATATTGAATCAGGCATAGTAAAATGGCCTATGTCCGTTATCAGATTAAACGGAGCGAACGACAACAAAATAATTGAGCTTGCCGACAGGATACTAAATGCATGGCGTGGCTATACAGACGCGGATGCCTACATATTCTGCGAGACAGATGGCGAGCCACACAACACCATAACCCCTATCGCAAGAATGAGAGACGGTCGTTTTGAACTTGATCTCGTGCTAAGGAATAACATTACAACTCCGGAGCACCCTATGGGATTATATCATCCATGGGAGGAATATCATCACATCAAGAAGGAAAACATAGGTCTTATAGAAGTTATGGGACTTGCCGTTCTCCCTGCCAGACTCAAGGACGAACTGGAAGAATTAAAGCAGGCAATTCTTGATAAGAAGGATATAAAAAACATCGAAGCTATCGCCAAGCATGCCGATTGGGTAGCCGAATTCTGCGATAGATACGATGTTATTAATGAAGAAAATATTACTGACATTATCCAAAACGAAATCGGAATCCTATTCAAGCAGATACTCGAATGTGCCGGTGTATATAAGACCGACGAAAAAGGCAGGGAAG
>CAMALN010000220.1 GCA_945836565.1 uncultured Lachnospiraceae bacterium | reverse complement strand
CCTTATATATATTGTCCCTGATATGCTCCTGCTTCCTTGAAGCGTTTATGCAGAGTATTCATTACTAACTTTTTATTTGCCGACCATTTTGGTTCTATCAAAAGTGATTTGGGTCCGTCTCCAGTCACTCGGTGTAATACAATATCTCTATCTATATTTTGTACACATTTTATCACAAGTGCAATGTATTCTTCCATATCCATTACTCTAAAACCGCCTTTTTCATATACATCTGCCAAGTCTGTTCCCTTTAGTACATGCAACAGTTGCAATTTTATGCCGAACGGCTTGCTCTCACATCCGCACACATATCTCACGGTCTGAAGCATCATACCCTCGTCCTCCCCCGGAAGACCAAGTATAATATGCGTTATGTATGGAATATGGATACTGTGCAAAGCATCGATTGCGTGATTATAAATCTCAAGCTCATAGTGCCGCCTGATAAAATCAACAGTTTTCTTGTGGATGGTCTGTAGTCCAAGCTCAACCCATATGAATTTACCTTTCCTTGAATACACTCTATTTAGCTCATCTAATAAAGCTATTACAGCTTCTCCCAGACAGTCCGGTCTGGTTGCGATAGAGATTCCTATTACACTATCGTTTTCCAAAGCTTCAGTATACAGTCTTCTAAGCCTTGTAACATCACCATAGGTATTCGTATAAGCCTGAAAATATATGACAAAGCTATCTCCATAGCTTTTGTTAAAGCTTGCAACACCCTGCCGTATTTGCTCATCTATACTTATATCCGTTGCAGGTATGGCGAAATCACCACTGCCTCCTGCACTACAGAATATACACCCTCTGTCATCAAGCCTTCCATCCCTGTTTGGGCAGGTGAATCCGGCATCCACCGCTATCTTATAGCATTTGTGCCCATAAGTGTTCTTAAAATATGCATCCAGACTATAATAAGGCCGGCCATGCCATTCACAAGTATTATTCATATTCCTTAACCTAACAACATCCTAACAATTCATCAAGCTGCCTTCTGGCTGTATCCTGGTCAGTAACAACTATTCCTTTAAAGCCCATACTCTCTGCCGTAGCTATGTTCTCTGCTCTGTCATCCAAAAATACTGATTCTTCAGGCTTAATATTATACTTCTCACAAAGTATCTCATATATCCTCACATCCGGTTTCTTAACCTTGTATTCATATGATACAACTCTTCCGTCTACATAAGGCATAAATGAATAATTCTTTACATGCATTTCAAAAAAGCTCTTTGGATAATTTGACAAAAGATATATATTATAGCCTCTGTCCTTTAGCTCCTTAAGCCACGATTTCGAACCCGGATAATCTGTTACAACACCTTCCATGTTGTTCAAAAACAAATCTATATACTCCGTATATTGCGGTGACATTCGCTTAAATTCGGCAACCAGTTCCTCTTCAGGTATAAAGCCTCTATCCATCTCACCCCACAATGTATGCTCAACCATATTCTTGCCCAAAACTTCTATCGCTTCATCCGGAATTCCAAGCTCCTTCATGGTCTTTTGCCAGTGAAAATCTATCAAAACCATACCAATGTCAAATACTATATTCTTTATCATTTGGTTAATTCCTTTCTTACATACCATATATAACACATAAATATTAACACATACCAAGCATTTTTACTAGCACTCCATTTACAAAGAAACTGTTCAGTCCCTTCCTGATTATTGTCATGTATATTCAAAGTATATATTACATCATTCCCATGGAACCTAGTACAGCTGTGAATATATGTTTGGAGTTTAGAAGTTCTTATTGTTATGTAAAAAATCAGCAATGTTTGAACAGGATGTTCAAACAAGCCTCCACTGAGCCATGGATGGCGAATTGGAGGCGGTTGCGTCATGCGATAATATCTATAATCAGAACAATTAGAACTTCTTAACTCCAATACATCATGAATAGCTGTACTAGGTTCTATGGGTATGATGCAACATAAAATTAAAACATGACAATAATCAGGATGGGACTTAACGATAACGAAACGAAAAAAAGAGTGCGTATCCAAGCAAATTTTACTAAGGATATGCACTCTTTTTTAAGAATTGATATTTAATTCGATATTACTTGTTCTCCATCTCTGCCTTGATAGCTGCAGTAAGAGCAGGAACAATCTTGTTTAAGTCTCCCACTACACCATAATCAGCTACATCGAAGATAGGAGCATCCGGATCCTTGTTGATAGCAACGATGATATCAGACTCCTCCATACCTGCTACGTGCTGGATAGCACCTGAGATACCGATTGCAAAGTAAACCTGTGGACGAACAGTCTTACCTGTCTGACCTACCTGAAGGTCTCTTGGCATCCAGCCTGAATCTACAACAGCACGTGAACATGAAACCTGTCCACCAAGTACCTCTGCAAGCTCCTCAAGAATCTTGAAGTTCTCTGCTGAACCAACACCACGACCACCTGATACAAGAATCTTTGCATCCATGATATCCTTGATGTCTGAAACAGCCTTAACTACGTCAAGAATCTCAACATACTTGTTGTTTGGAGTGAAACCAGGGTTGTAATTGATAACCTCTGCCTTTGCACCCTCAACCTTATCAAGCTTCTGCATAACACCAGGACGAACTGTAGCCATCTGAGGACGGTTGTCCGGACATGCGATGGTTGCGATTGTGTTTCCACCAAATGCAGGACGAGTCATAAGAAGCTGATTGTGCTTCTGCTCCTTGCCCGGAATTGGATTAACAGGGAAGTCACCAATCTCAAGTAATGTACAGTCTGCTGTAAGACCTGTTGCAACTCTTGCTGAAACAGTAGGACCAAGATCACGACCGATAGCTGTTGCACCTACTAACATAATCTCAGGCTTGTACTCATTGATAACTGAAGCAAGTGCATGTGCATATGGCTCAGTTC
>CAMALN010000219.1 GCA_945836565.1 uncultured Lachnospiraceae bacterium | reverse complement strand
TCCAATCGGAATCATTGAAAGCGGGTTTGTTCCAACCTTTTTGTTCTTTTCGAGAAGAGCTACCGAAAACCCATACTGCGACGCATATGCTGCTGCTGTTAACCCTGCCATACCGGCTCCTACTATGCAAATATCATACATAATAATACCTCATAATTCATATAATCCCATGAAGTAAAAAATCTTCAGGAAGATAAAATATCTTCCTGAAGAAATACTAATCTAACACCTCTACTCGAATATGGTCTCGCACTGTGAGTCTCTTGAGTTCAACACAGATATATAAGTGTTACCAGGATTCATTTTAAGTGTCTTTCCATCTGCAGTCTTATACTGTATACCTTCGCCTGTCCATGACCAGGTGATAGGCTCATATTCACCATCTGTTATATAATATCCGCTTCCGCCTTCATTCCAGATAACATCAAGCAGAATAGTATCTCCAACATTCTGATATGCTGCATACATTACAATAATATTCTTATATGAAAGCTGCTCACCTGTTTCGGCATCAATATGCGCTGTATCATACTGGTATCTGTAATATCTTCCATCCTCTGAATTATATTCAAACCATGGCTTTCTTGCAGAATGGAATACTGTTGTAACCTTATTTGCTACATTTCCTGTTCCCAATGCTGTATCCTTAGTATTAAACTTAAAATTATTATAGTGGAACGAATCAGAGTGATTTAAGTTATATCCCTTCTTCTCAATTCCAAGCATAATCTTCTCACTGTCGGTATATACATTATGAGGTGCAACTCTTGAATTATCTCTGTAATATACTGAACCCTCAAGCTCAAGTCCATTCAAGTTCTCATACCCCGGTCTTGACTTAATATATTCCTCTGCAACAGCAGACCATCCAAAATGAGCATATATACCCTCTAACTGCTCAGCAACCTGTGCATAATAATGACGAGAGCTTCTTACAGGACCAAGCTTGTCTATTCCTGTAGCATAATCCTTAAATACACACATAAGTCTTGTTATACCTGATTCTACCAGGAATTCATACGTAATATCTGCCTTACTGATTCCTGACTGTGGCATAGCATCGATTATATTATTAATCATTATACAAAGCGGCTTCTGTGTCCTTAGACTTTCATCTATCCATTCTCCTGAAAGCTCACTAAGAACCATTCCCTCTTTGTATATTACATTTACATCACTTGGTGATTCCATCGCAGCAACAGGCGAAACATTTATAGTTGGCTCTGCTGCAGCTTCAGTTGTCGTTGCAACCTCTTCCTTCTTCTTACCGCATCCGGTAAATACAGTTGCACTCATAGCCGCAACCGCTGCAAATGTACAAATTTTATAAAATGTCTTATTATTCTTCTTCATTGTCACGTGTATATCCTTTCATTGTAAGTATTTCTTCCTGGAGCTTCTCCATTACTGCCCGCTCTTCATCATCGATATGATCATAGCCAAACAAATGAAGCATACTGTGTGCAGTTAAAAAAGCCAGTTCTCTGCGACGAGTATGACCGTAAAGCTCGGCCTGCTCGGATATCTTATCAACATTCAATATAATATCTCCAAGCATTAGCTCATTCGTATCCTGATTAAAGCAATCCACTGACCCCGATGACAATTCCGAGAAATCACCCGGCTTGGCATACTCTAATAACGGAAACGAAAGAACATCCGTTGGCTTGTCTATCCCTCTAAACTCAGAATTCATTTCCATAATACCATCATCATCTGTAAAGATTACATTCAGTTCACAATCAAATGGACATTTCATGTATTCTATAGAAGCCTGAATGATATCAGAAACAATATCCTCATAGCCTTTAGGAAGAGCTTCTTCAGTCTCGTTTTCAATATAAACACTCATATCTCCACTCCTCATACGTACATCATTATACTATATATCTGGCTATTGTTCAAGTACTACACTATATACTGTTTCGGGACTTATGAATATTTTTGTCATATTCCTCATATGCATTAACAATCTTCTGAACAAGAGGATGCCTGACAACATCCTCACTGCCAAATTTTATAACAGCTATTTCATCTATTTTTCTTAACACCTTTAATGCAACCTCCAAGCCTGATTTTGCATCCTTAGGTAAGTCCTTTTGAGATAAATCACCTGTTATTATTGCTTTTGAACCAAAGCCTATTCTGGTCAAAAACATCTTCATCTGAGCAGGTGTAGTATTCTGTGCCTCATCTAAGACAATATATGCATTATCCAGGGTACGTCCACGCATATAGGCCAGAGGAGCAACCTCTATGAGTCCCTTTTCCATATTTTTCAGAAAGCTTTCTGCACCCATTATCTCATATAACGCATCATAAAGAGGTCTTAAGTATGGATCTACCTTACTCTGTAAATCGCCGGGTAAAAATCCGAGCTTTTCTCCTGCTTCAATTGCCGGTCTGGTTAATATAATCCTTCCAACCTCATTATTCTTAAAGGCAGTTATAGCTTTAGCCATAGCAAGATAAGTCTTTCCTGTTCCTGCAGGTCCAACACCGAATACTATCATATTCTTATCTATTGCATCAACATATTTTTTCTGTCCTATGGTCTTTGCCTTGACAGGCTTTCCGGCTATGGTATGACATATAATATCCCTGTCAAGACTACTCATAACCTGCACATTATCTGTCTTAGTAAGCGATATTGCATAATTTATATTCTGTTCAGTTATAATATTCCCATTTTGAGCCAGCTTAGACAGCTCGGATAAAACAGCTTTTGTATGCATCACTCCGGCCTCATCTCCAATAATTTTAAGAGTATCATCTCTCATTACTATAGTTACATTGAACTGTCTTTCCAAGGTCTTAATGTTTTTATCAAATTGACCAAAAATATTTTGGGCGTATTCAACAGGTATATCTATTGTAGCTTCACAATTT
>CAMALN010000218.1 GCA_945836565.1 uncultured Lachnospiraceae bacterium | reverse complement strand
ATCACCCATTTCAGAACAGCCAACCAGCTTAGTTCCCTCAGATACGATATCACAGGTTCTGTAATTTTCTACTAATACCTGCTTAACTGCTGCCTCTATGGCATCTGCTTCCTTATCCAAGTCAAAGGTATATCTAAGCATCATTGCAGCCGAGAGAATTGTTGCTATAGGATTTGCCTTATCCTGTCCTGCTATATCCGGTGCAGAACCGCCACTTGGCTCATACATACCGAATTTAGTCTCATTTAATGATGCTGAAGCAAGCATTCCTATAGAGCCTGTAATCATTGAAGCCTCATCTGACAGAATATCACCGAACATATTCTCCGTAAGCACGACATCGAACTGTGCCGGATCCTTAACAAGCTGCATAGCACAGTTATCTACAAGCATATGCTCGTATGTTACCTCCGGATAATCCTTGGCAACCTCATCTACTATCTTTCTCCAAAGTCTTGAGGAATCAAGTACATTTGCCTTATCTACACTTGTTACCTTCTTGCGACGCTTCATAGCTATGTCAAAGCCCTTGATAGCAATTCTTCTAATCTCATTCTCATTATATGTGAGAGTATCAACGGCTGTCATAACACCATCAACCTCCTTGGTTTCTCTAGCTCCGAAATAAAGGCCACCGGTAAGCTCTCTCATAATCATCATGTCAAAGCCTCTATCAGCTATCTCCTCCTTAAGCGGACATGCACCCTTAAGCTGCTCATAGAGATTTGCCGGTCTTAAGTTTGCGAAAAGTCCAAGCTCCTTACGAATCTTAAGAAGTCCCGCCTCAGGGCGCTTGTTTGGTGGAAGCTTATACCAAGGAGATGTAGAAGTATTTCCTCCTATCGAACCAAGAAGCACTGCATCGTTTGCCTTCGCCCTTGCAACTGCCTCATCTGTAAGTGGCTCGCCACAGGCATCTATAGAACAACCACCCATCAAAAGCTGCTCATAATTAAATGTATGACCAAACTTTACTCCAACTGCATCCAAAACCTTCATAGCCTGGGTAACTACCTCAGGTCCTATTCCGTCACCTTTAATAACTGCGATATTACAATTCATCCTTGTACTCCTTCATAAAACGCTTAGTTCTTGCTGTTAATGTAGTTTATAAGTCCGCCATTCTTTATAATCTCCTGCATAAATGGAGGGAATGCCTGACCCTTATACTCTGTTCCCTTTGTCTTGTCATATATCATACCACTGTCAAAATCTATCTCTACCATATCACCGGCCTCGATAGCTTCTGCAGCCTCAGGGCACTCAATGATAGGTAAACCTATATTTATGGCGTTTCTATAGAATATTCTGGCAAAGGTATCTGCGATTACACAGCTTATGCCCGAAGCCTTAATGGCTATAGGTGCATGCTCTCTTGAGGAGCCACAACCAAAGTTCTTTCTGGCAACCATAATATCTCCCGGCTTAACTCTGTTTACGAACTCCTTATCTATATCCTCCATACAGCTTTTTGCTAATTCCGCAGGATCTGATGAATTCAGATATCTTGCCGGAATAATAACGTCTGTATCTACATTGTCACCATATTTGTGTACTGTTCCGTATGCTTTCATCTTCTACCTCCTATAACACTAATCCAACTCACAAGGGCAGCTTATCTTACCTGTTATAGCTGAAGCTGCTGCAACAGCCGGACTTGCAAGATAAACCTCAGAATCAACGTGTCCCATACGACCTACGAAGTTACGGTTTGTAGTAGATACTGTCTTCTCACCTGCTGCCATAACTCCCATATGTCCGCCAAGACATGGTCCACAGGTCGGGGTTGATACTATTGCACCTGCCTTGATAAAAGTCTCTGTATATCCCCTCTTAAGCATCTCAAGATATACCTCCTGAGTACCCGGGATAACGATTGCTCTGATTCCCTTTGCGATATGTCTGCCTTCCATAATCTCTGCAGCAATCTGCATATCCGAGATACGTCCGTTTGTACAAGAACCGATTACAACCTGATCTATCTTGATATCCCCAACCTCATCGATAGTTCTTGTATTCTCAGGAAGATGTGGGAATGCTACTGTTGGCTTAAGAGTAGAAAGGTCAATTGTATATTCCTCATCATACTCTGCATCAGCATCTGCCTCATACTTTGTATATGCTTTATCACTATGCTCCTTCATATATTCCTCAGTAAGCTCATCCACAGGGAATATACCGTTCTTTGCACCAGCCTCAATAGCCATATTTGCAATCGTAAATCTGTCATCCATTGTAAGATTTTTGATACCTTCACCAACGAACTCCATTGACTTGTAAAGGGCACCATCTACACCAATCATACCTATGATATGAAGTATTACATCCTTACCGCTTATATAAGGCGCCTTCTCTCCTACTATGTTAAACTTTATGGCTGAAGGTACCTTGAACCATGCCTTTCCGGTAACCATTCCGGCTGCCATATCAGTACTTCCTACACCTGTAGAGAACGCACCAAGCGCGCCATATGTACAGGTGTGTGAATCAGCTCCTATACAGGTCTCACCGGCTACTATAAGTCCTTTTTCAGGAAGAAGAGCATGCTCTATACCCATCTCTCCTACATCAAAGAAATTCTTAATCTCATTATCTGCCGAAAAGTTACGTACACACTTACAATGCTCTGCACTCTTGATATCCTTATTTGGCGTGAAATGATCCATAACAAGGGCAATCTTTGTCTTATCAAAAACTTCCTTCTTATTAAATTTCTCCATCTCGTGAATTGCCACCGGAGCAGTAACATCATTTCCTAATACCAAATCCAAGTCTGCCTCAATAAGCTGACCTGCACACACTGATTCTAATCCGGCGTGTGCCGCAAGGATTTTCTGTGTCATTGTCATACCCATATGCTTTTCCTCCATCATAAAAATTGTACTTAAAAATTATAAATATTTTGATTGCTG
>CAMALN010000217.1 GCA_945836565.1 uncultured Lachnospiraceae bacterium | reverse complement strand
AATGCCTTGTTGAAATCCTTATTTGCTATGTAAGCATTGAATAAGCCGATGGAGAACTGAATCTTGTAATCATTTCCAACATGAGGGTCTTCAACTACATAGTCAAAAAGCACCTCAAGATTGTTCATATATGCATCCGAATTGATGTCATCAGTAGGTATGCCCATCTCCATAAGAACATTGATTAAGTCAAGATATCCCATGATAGCCTTGTCAAAATTCTTAGGTCTGTCATCATCCTCCAGAATCTGATAGCTTACATTGATAAGCAGTGGAGCTATCCTCTCTCCGATAAGCTTCATCGCATCTGCAAATCTCTCTCTCTGATAGAGATATAATAACCAAATGCTGTAACGATAGATACCTGATGTACTGATAGGTGCATCGATATCCGAAGGATCTATATCACCATATACGAATCTGAAAAGCGGCTCTATCCACTCCTCTATCTCATATCTGCCGGTTGACTTGATATTCTCATCTACAAATTCACCCAGTTCGTAAAGCTTCGTGCACTGAGCCTTAACATCATCATCAACCATCATAGTAGAGAGGTCAAAGTTGCTGTCCTTTAAATAATCTATAACAAGCGCATAGAAACCATCCTCTACCTGTTCATTCAAAAATCTAATAAGTAAACCCTTATTGTTTGATGCGGCTATTGACAACACATTGCTGTCTGAGCCTGCTGTGATATTTGCCGGTAATGCCATCTGTCATAACCCCCTTTTACCTAAACTTCACTATTTCGATTCTAACGCAAATTTTTTCATTTCGCAATGCCATTTTTGTAAAAAAATAATAATTGTCATTGTGCATAATAGACAAAACTTTTTCCACAAATTTCCACCTTGTTTTTGTGCAACTTTACCGCGTTAAACTTTAAAACCAGCCATTCTCAATATAGCTCTGGCATTTGTAGTGGTGCATCTGCCCTCCTTCATCCTATAATCAAAGCAGAGCCTGTCATCCTCATAATGCTCTTCAAAATGATAATTCGAAGCCTTTTCTCCACTGCTGCTCTCAAGCTCACACAATTCAAAATCGTGTGTGGATACCATAACCATATTGTGTCCTGTGGCAAGTCGCCTTATCGCCTCCCCTGCGCCCACTATACGGTCCGCCGAGTTGGTCCCCTTGAATATCTCATCTATCATACAAAGCATCGGCCTGTCAGGATACTTCTCCCTATATTCAGCCATCGCTTTTATCCTGAGTATCTCGGCATAGAATGTCGATATACCATGTGCCACATCATCTGTTATCCTCATCGAGGTAAAAAGCTTCATGTATGGTGCCTTAAGGCTATCTGCACAAACCGGCGCACCAATATATGCCAATACAAGATTCATGGCGAGCGTCCTTAGAAATGTAGTCTTGCCCGACATATTTGAACCGGTTATTATGATAATTCCCTCTGCCATATCAGCGTCATTTCCGACCACCCTCGACTCATCAATCAGCGGGTGCCTCAGGTTCTTCGCAGCTACACACAGTGCAGAAGCTTCTGTCGAATAAACCTCTGCCGTACCTGTATGTCTTACCCTCTTTAACACCGCAAGACTTGATATGAATTCTATCTCACTTATGGCATCCACTGCTTGTGCTATGCCTTCACCATATCTGCGCTTCCACCTGCACATAATTGCAGCCAGCTGGTAATCCCACAGAAGCACTCCGCATAAAACCTGATGGATGAGCGGATTGAAGACGATACTGTAAGCCTGACTCAATCTGCCGAGACCTCTGAACGCATTCAATGCTCCCTGCTCTCCATCCATACTCTGTCTAAGTGTGTTTAACTTTCCTGAGTCAAACTGCTGCCCGGCTACAAGCTCCATCATATCTCTATAGCCCTCTATCATATACCCCGCTGTTACAAAAGGCACAGTCTGCCTGTCCGTAACAGGCTTAGTAAGCCATGAAAATGCAAGCAGAACCATAAAGCCCACGAGGGCATATCCATATCCGGTTAACCCAAATGCAAAAAGAAGAATAAAGGTTAACTCTGCCACCGGGAGCAATATTCTGCAAAGCTGTGCCCATACCGGCAAGCCTTCATTGACACCTTCTTCACACGCCTCAACAAAGGAAGCTATGTTGCTTTTTTTTGAAGCCTTCTCCAGCTTCTCACCGAGCGCCTCGAATTCCACCGCAAAATCTATTCTGTTACTCAAATCCGCCACGGCTGCTCTTCTCTCATCAAGCTCATCCTTGCTATATTCAGGCACATTGCGAAGCTCCTCGGCAAGCCGCTTCCTTCCCGCCTCAGTATGAGCTACATTTATAAGCTGATACAACGAAGAAGGTCCTAGCAAATCTATATCTACAGATACTGTATCACCTTCCAAGATATACTGTGAACCGTCATCACTTATGCCTCTCCAGCTCTCATCATAACGGCTTATATATCGGCTAACTACCTTTTTCTTTTGCTCTGCAAAATCCTTCTTCTGTGCAACACGCGAATGAACAGATACCAATGCAATAAATGCTACAACCAGCACTATACCCAAAATAGTCGCAGGCAGCACTCCGTCCTTAAGGCCTATCGCAAGACACACTATTGCGGCAAGAAAAACCATCGCTCTGGCAGCGGACAAGGTATTGTAGATTCTGTCAAGTCCGACACAGGTTTTGTCAATTTCGAGACGCATATTCTCAAAATCAATTCTTTCCACATTCTTTTTTCGATTCGATTCCATATGCAATTCATCGTTCATTTCTTTGTTCAAAGCTTTATTCATATTCACGCCTCATATTTCTATAATCTTAGTCTTGTCTCATAAAAATATTTTATGCATTTATATCTATGCTGTCAAATCAAAAAGCAGGCATCATACACCTTCGTATGATGCCCGCCAGTTTGAAATCAATTATTTCTTTATAAAGTTCTGAGCTTTATTGGATGTTA
>CAMALN010000216.1 GCA_945836565.1 uncultured Lachnospiraceae bacterium | reverse complement strand
AATTTTGTAAATTTAAGAGATGCAGGAGATCCGGTTGCGGTAGGTGCGGCATATGATAAGGCAGGAGCTGACGAGCTTGTGTTTTTGGATATCACAGCATCCTCTGATGCCAGAAATATAGTTATTGATATGGTCAGAAGAGTAGCGGAGACTGTATTTATACCGTTTACTGTAGGTGGTGGTATAAGAACGGTTGATGATTTTAAGGCTATTCTCAGAGAGGGAGCTGATAAAATCTCTGTTAATTCGGCAGCCATCAATACTCCGCGCCTTATAAGTGATGCGGCAGATAAATTTGGAAGTCAGTGTGTAGTTGTAGCCATAGATGCAAGAAGACGAGAGGACGGCTCGGGCTGGAATGTATATAAGAATGGCGGAAGAATAGACACGGGACTTGATGCGATTGAATGGGCTATGCAGGCCGATAAGCTTGGCGCAGGAGAGATATTGCTCACAAGCATGGATTGTGATGGAACCAAGGCAGGATATGATGTTGAGCTTACAAGGCTCATATCAGAGAATGTATCTGTGCCGGTTATTGCGTCGGGAGGAGCAGGCACAAAGACGCATTTTTATGAGGCTCTGACAGAGGGAAAGGCTGATGCGGCATTAGCGGCTTCGCTTTTTCACTACAAGGAGCTTGAAATTATGGACTTAAAGGCATACCTTGCTGAACAGGGAGTTTCAGTACGTGTGTAATTTACCTGGAGATGATGAGATGAAGATAAGACTTGTAGAAAACTCCATTTCTGTGGAGGAGTACCTGCATATAAGAGATAGGGTCAATTGGAGAAAATTGACTGAGCAGCAGGCGCGACAGGCTATAGACAATAGTCTGCTGATAGTGAAGGCATATGATGAAGAGACCGGAGGGCTGCTTGGCATGGGCCGACTAATCGGTGATGGGGCAGTTATATGCTATATACAGGATTTGATAGTTATACCGGAGGCACAGGGACAGCATATTGGCTCTATGATTATATCCAGACTGCGAGAGTATGCTGATAGTATAAGAGAGGAGGGCACAACCATGATGCTCTGCCTTATGTGTGCAAAGGGACGTGAGCCCTTCTATGAAAAGCATGGGTTTACTATCAGGCCAAATGATAATTTAGGGCCGGGAATGATTACATTTTTGACGTAAATAATTTGAAACGTATATAAGAAAAAGAACACCTCGCATGAAGTGTTCTTTTTTATTCTTATAATAAAACTATTCGACCATATACGGCTTGATTGCTGCCATAATATCTTCTGTATTTCCTTCAGCATGAATATTAAGGTCGATTGGCTTAGATATATCTAAGCTGAATATACCCATAATTGATTTAGCGTCTATAACATATCTTCCGGAAACTAAGTCAAACTCTGCATTGAAAGTACTGATATCATTTACAAAGCTCTTTACCTTATCGATAGAATTAAGGGATATTTTAACTGCTATCATCTTAGTTTTACCTCCTTTGCTTTTTGCTTTATGTATGTTACTATAATATAAGTTTGAATTGTAAAAGTCAATATTATGATAGGAGTTTTTGGTAAATGTCACGTAAAAAAATTGCAATATATACACTTGGCTGTAAGGTGAATCAGTATGAATCAGATGCAATGGCGGACAGTCTGCTTGCAGCAGGGTATGAGGTGGTAGCATTTAACGAAATATCAGATGTATATATTATAAATACCTGCTCAGTAACCAATATGGCTGAGCGTAAATCAAGACAGATTATCCATAGGGCGAAGAAGCTTAATCCTGATGCGAAGATTGTGGCGGCAGGCTGTTATGTGCAGGCGGCAAAGGAAGCAGTAGAAAAGGATATGGCAGTAGATCTTGTAGTCGGAAATAATCGCAAGAAGGATATAGTAAGGCTTATTGATGAGCTTTTTTCTGATGAAGAGATAAAAGATAATTTTATAGATATAAATAAAACAGATGAATATGAAGCTATGACTGTTATAAAGCCGGCAGAGCATACCAGAGCATATGTGAAAGTGCAGGATGGCTGCAATAATTTCTGTGCTTACTGCATCATACCCTATACCAGAGGGAGAATCAGAAGCAGGGGAATGTCGGAGGTTGAATGCGAGATAAGAGGACTTGCATTAAGAGGAATACGTGAGGTTGTATTAACAGGCATAAACCTTTCATCTTATGCGGATGGAGAAAATGGTCTTACGGAATTAATCGTTATGGTTAGCAATATATCCGGTATAGACAGGATAAGACTTGGTTCACTTGAACCGAGGATAATAACGGATGAGTTTCTGTCTACGGTAAGCAGGATAGATAAATTCTGCCCGCACTTTCACCTGTCATTGCAGAGTGCTTGCAATGATACATTAAAGCGTATGAACAGAAAATACACTATCGAGGAATACAAAGATAAGTGTGAGCTTATAAGAAGCTATTATGACAGACCGGCGATAACAACTGATGTGATAGTTGGTTTTCCGGGAGAGACAGATGAAGAATTTGAGATTACCAGAGCGAATCTCGAAGCATTAAAGCTTTACGAGATGCATATATTTAAATATTCCAAAAGAAGCGGAACTGTGGCCGCTAGCATGCCTGATCAGGTGTCTGACAAGCTAAAGGAGGACAGGAGTAATGTACTGCTTGAGATGACGGCAAGGCATAAGAAGGCGTATGAGGATAGCTTTATAGGGGAAACGCAGGAGATTCTTGCTGAGGAGTATGTCGCAATAGATGAGGACAAGGACAGATATATGCTTAAGGGACATACCAAGAGATATGTATTGTTGTCGAAGGAAGCTGACAGGGCGTACTGTGAGGCAAATGTAAATCAGCTTATTGATATCATTGTGGAGTAAAAAAAAGCATCGGTAAAACCGATGCTAGCAGTCCGTAGGGGAATCGAACCCCTGTTTTCGCCGTGAGAGGGCGACGTCTTAGCCGCTT
>CAMALN010000215.1 GCA_945836565.1 uncultured Lachnospiraceae bacterium | reverse complement strand
ATACTTATAAATTTATTATATTATTATAAAATAGACATTAAATTAGATTTACTTACAAGGATATGTTTTATGAAAATTACTATTTGTACCGTAGGGAAAGTTAAAGAGAAATTTTTTAGAGATGCGATAAGCGAGTATGCAAAGCGTCTTGGGAGATATTGTAGGCTTGAGATAGTTGAGGTTGATGATGAGAGCACACCCGATAGGGCAAGCGATGTAGTGTGCGAGGCGATAAAGCAAAAGGAAGGTGCAAGGCTTCTGGCGCATATCAAAGAGGACAGCTATGTAATCGCACTTGCCATCGAGGGCAGGAAAATGGATTCTGTGGAATTGTCACAGAAGCTTGAGAATCTTGGAATATCCGGAAGCAGCAATCTTGTATTCGTGATAGGCGGTTCTCTGGGACTTTCAAAGGAAGTGCTTGACCGTGCCGACTTTAAGCTCTCCTTCTCGGATATGACATTTCCGCATCAGCTTATGCGGGTAATACTATTGGAGCAGATATACAGAAGCTTTCGTATTATGAAAAATGAGCCTTATCATAAATAATGTTTTAGTTCTATTGTTAACCCTATTTATTTTAATGGTTGACAATAGAGTTTTTTTTTTATATTATTCACCTTGGTGTCAACCGGCACCTTTGCGCAAATATTACATTTACCTAAGGAGAAATAATATGTTTATCTATGTTGTTTTCTACATTGCCTTACTATTCATCATAGGCATAATCGATGCAAAACGAGTTAATTCATTTGAAGATTTCGCAGTAGCAGGAAGACGTCAGTCACAGACCTTTGTAACCCTGTCTCTTCTTGCAACTATGATTGGTGCGTCTGCTACCATTGGTGTTATGGGAAGAGTTACCAGTCTTGGGTTTCCGGCCTTCTGGTGGCTTGGTGTCGGTGCAGTCGGTCTGTATCTACAGGCATTTTTATTGTCGGAGCGCGTCAGAGGCTTAGAGGCCGATACAGTACCTGATCTTGTATCAAAGCTTGTAGGACGTGTGCCATCAGCTATCGTTGCAATCATAATTATAATTGCATGGCCGGGAATCGTTGCTTCACAGATTCTTGCTATGTCATCTATACTGGCTCTTGTTACAGGCCGCGAGAACAATAAGACACTTATGCTTATCGTTGCGATAATTGTAATATTATATACAACCATCGGTGGACAGCTCTCAGTTATAAAGACCGATGCCCTACAGTTTGTGATAATAGGATTATCCTTTGTAGCTACATTTGTATTCCTGTTCTTCTTTGCAGGCAAGGACAGCTCCGCTGTATTTGCACAGATTACTCCGCTCAACGAAAGCTACGGCATCAAGGAGCTTGCGATACAGCTTTTCATCGTCGGCGGAACATATCTGCTCGGACCGGATGTTATATCCAGAAACCTGGTTGCAAAGGACGGAAAGACAGCAAAGCACTCTGCCATTACAGCAGCAACTGTACTTATCTTCTTTGCATTTATCATTGTGCTTATAGGTATGTTCATCAACATTAACTACACAGATTTAAATGGTGCGAATCCGCTCATATACATTATCAGCGACGTTCTGCCTAAGCCTATCGCAGTACTGCTTGCTTTGGGACTTTTGTCCACTCTGCTTTCCTCAGCGGACACCTGTCTCGTAAATATTTCGTCCATCCTGGAGCATGATGTGCTTCGCAAGAACAGAGTCTGGGCGTCAAGACTTTGGTCTGTAATCATAGGTGTGATAGCGGTATGTATAGCATTTTTCAAGGGCGACATTATAGCAATGCTTACAGGAGCTTACTCAGTATATGCTCCCGGTATCGTGTGTCCGTTATTCATAGCTATATTGACACACAAAAAGGTAAAGCCAAACCCTATCCTGTGGATAACAGCAACCTTGGCAGGTGGTATCTGCGGTGCATTGAACACATATATTTTAAAGGATATGATATACCTGCCAATAACCGGTATGGGTCTGTCTCTCATTTTCAGCTTGTTATCCATCGCTTTTGGCAGTAAAATAGCTACAGTCGATACAGACAAATAATTATAAAACACGAGGTAGCTATGAGTACAAGAAATGAAATCATCGCCCTGCTTGAGCAAAACAGGGGCACATATATATCCGGTGGCAAGATTGCTGAGCAGCTTTCCGTAAGCCGCACTGCAGTATGGAAGAGCATACAGAAGCTTATGGATGAGGGCTATAATATCGACGCCGTGACAAATAAGGGATATATGCTTTCTGAGGACAACGATATCCTGTCAAGGGACGGCGTGATGCGGCATCTGAATGTCAATATGCCTATCAGGCTAGACGTTATGAAGTCCGTTGATTCCACGAATCTCGAATTGAAGCGTCGCGCCAACGAAGCGGAAGGCCTCGTTGTGGCTGCATCAGAGCAGACCGGCGGGATGGGGCGTCTCGGCAGAAGCTTCTCCTCGCCTTCCGATACCGGAATATATTTCAGCCTGTTGCTCAAGCCTCAGATAGATAATTCAGAGATTACGCTACTCACAACCATAGCTGCACTTGCAGTATGTGAAGCTATAGAAAAGCTTACTGATAAAAAGCCACTTATTAAATGGGTAAATGATGTATTCATAGATGGAAAGAAGGTAAACGGCACGCTGACCCAGGCTTCATTTTCTGTGGAGAATCTCGCTCCGGAATATGTGATAGTCGGTATCGGAATCAATGTATATGAGCCAATCGGCGGCTTCCCTCCCGAGCTTAAGGATATCGCAGGCGCCGTATGCGGTGAAAAGCAGGGTGAATTCAAGAATCGCCTGCTCGCTGAGGTGCTGAACAGTTACTTTTATTATTACGAAAACTTCGAAAAGAAGGAATTTATATCAGGATACAAGAAGCGTTCATTTGTTATAGGTAAGAATGTGAATATTATCTCGCCTACAGATTCGCGTCGTGCTTATGTGCTTGACATAGATGATGCGTGCAGATTGGTGGTCAGATATGATGACGGAACGGAGGATGTCGTATCCACCGGTGAAATCAGCGTGAGACTGGC
>CAMALN010000214.1 GCA_945836565.1 uncultured Lachnospiraceae bacterium | reverse complement strand
GGAGCAGATCCAAATGCATCTGTAGAAGGACTTCAAAAGAAGGTAAAGGAAAGCTCTACAGAGGTTATTATTAAAAAGATGCAAAGGGAGAATTTAAAATCTAAAAACCAGATGAGGATGTTTATATCCCTTGCATGTATCTTAGTAGCGGGTTTGTTAATAATAACAGTAAGGACAATAGGAAAAATAGTTAATCAAAATAATTCAAATAACCCTGTTTCCATAGATGGAAATTCTGATGGAGCTACTGAGGTAAAGAAGATTACAAAAGAAGAGCTTGCTGTTATGAGACAGGATTTTTATGATTTGATAAATGAGAAAAAATCTGAAAAGGGCAAGAAAGAAGTGGTCATTAATTCTGATTTTGAGGATGCTGCAAATGAGGCAGTAAGCGTTTTTGCACAAGCTTCCGGAAAGACTGATATGAATACACTTTATGTGGACACAATAAATGATGTTACAAAAGCTCATAAGTTATCTAATGTAAACTGGGTTGTAAATGTCTATAGCAGCAGTTATTCGGTTGAGGATATAAAGGAGGACCTTTATGCCAATACCGAGGCAAGTGCAAAGAAGCTAAAGGATTGTAAGGAAATAGGTGTGGCAATAGCAACCACTGAAGCTAATGAGGTATATTGGTTGGTATTCTACAAATAGGTGAAATAATGGATAAGATATCTATAAAAAATCTCGAAATCTATGCTTACCATGGAGTATTACCTGAAGAAAAAAGGGATGGACAGAAATTCATAGTAAGTGCGGATATGTATACATCAACAAGAAAAGCTGCCTTGGAGGATAACCTTGAAAAGACCGTAAATTATGCTTTGGTATGTGAGCAGATTAAAGAGTGTCTTCTAAAACAATCCTATAATCTGATAGAAACTGTTGCAGAAAAGGTAGCAGAAACAATTCTTCTTAATAATGAATTGGTTAATGAGGTATGCGTATGCATAAGCAAACCGGGAGCACCTATTCCCATGACCTTTGAGACGGTTGAGGTTTCTATAACAAGAGCCTGGCATAAGGTTTATTTAAGCATCGGCTCAAATATGGGAGATAAAAAGGGATATCTGGATTATGCCGTAAAAGCCTTGAAGGAAGATGTTTTGATTAAAAATGTCCTTGTATCGCAATATATCGAGACAAAGCCTTATGGAAATGTGGCTCAGGATGATTTTTTAAATGCCTGTATAGAGCTTGATACCTTATATAGTCCTCAGGAAATGCTTGAAAAAGCGCAATTGCTTGAGCAGGGGGCAAACAGAGAAAGGAAGGTACACTGGGGTCCGAGAACGCTGGATGTAGATATCCTTTTATATGATCAGGATATAATCAGGACTAAGGATTTGCTTGTACCGCATATTGAAATGCACAAAAGGGAATTTGTGTTAAAGCCTATGCTTGAGATTGCGCCTTATGCGGTGCATCCTGTATTTAACAAAACAGTGAAAGAACTCTCTGATTTGCTAATGTAGAATTGCGAAACTTTATAGGATACATATACTTTCAATTATATATCATTTATATACGATGTATTGTACTTTGAAGTTCTAAATGTTCTGATGTAGTGTATCGGTATCGTCCGCAACCGTCTCCAATTCGCCATCCTTGGCTCAGTGGAGACTTATTTGAACATCGTGTTCAAATATTGCTGGTATGTGACAGAACATTAAGAACTTCTAAAGCACAAACATATGTATATTTAATAACGCAAAAGTGAAAGTACATATATACATATTTCATATATTTAAAGGAGAATTAATGTAAAAATGAGAATAATACATACGGATACTATAATTAGTGAAATTAAAGATATGTGTATATCTGCAAATCTTTATCTTGCAGATGATATGGAAAAGAGGCTTAGGCAGGCAGCAGCTTGTGAGGATGGTGCTTTGGGAAAGCAGATACTTGATCAGCTTGTAGAGAATATGGAGATAGCTGCTTCGGATAAGATACCTATCTGTCAGGATACAGGTATGGCGGTATTTTTTGTAAATGTCGGACAGGATTTACATATAGAGGGAATGAATCTTACAGATGCGATAAATGAGGGAGTTCGTCAGGGTTATACCGAGGGCTATCTTAGAAAATCAGTGGTAGCGGATCCGCTGTTAAGAGAGAATACCAAGGACAATACGCCTGCGATAATTCACTATGATATCGTGCCGGGAGATGCACTAGAGATAACTATAGCACCAAAGGGCTTCGGTAGTGAGAATATGAGTAAGGTGTATATGCTTAAGCCTGCTGATGGTGAAGAGGGCGTGAAGGAGGCTGTCCTTCAGGCTGTTAAGGATGCAGGGCCAAATGCCTGTCCGCCAATGGTTGTCGGTGTAGGCTTAGGCGGTGATTTTGAGCTGGCTGCCAAGCTGGCGAAGAAGGCACTCACCAGAGCTGCGGGTTCACATTCTGACAAGGAGCATATTGCAAGGATAGAGGATGAGCTTCTTGATATGATAAACAGCACCGGTATAGGTCCGGGAGGACTTGGCGGCAGAACCACTGCCCTTGCAGTAAATATCGAGACCTATGCTACACATATCGCAGGCATGCCGCTTGCCGTAAATATGTGCTGTCACGTGAACCGACATATGACGAAGGTATTGTAAATATTGTATTATCAAAATAAGTCATAGAGAGATTAACGAAACAGAAAAGTAGGTTTTGGACTAAGCTCATTAATATATATAAACCGGATTTATATATTTATGGGAGGAATGAATGATATGGGAAAGCTTCAGGATAAGCTGTCCGGTCAAAAGGGACTGATAGCTGATATATATAGTCGATATTTGGTCACAATCTGTGCTTTTGGTTTGATATGCCTTCTTGGAATAGTTGAAAATAACATGGACAAAGCTGTCAGTGATTTTCTGGAGCATATATTTCTCATATTAGCAGTGCTTGGGCTTGGAAGTCTTCTGGTTGAGAGCCTTGTACAGTCTATGCAGGAGCAAAAGAGAGCGAGGGTGCGTATAGCAGGCTGCGTTGCTTCCGGAGTGCTTGCAATCATTTGGGATATTATAGCGAGACTTATAGAGGATAAGCC
>CAMALN010000213.1 GCA_945836565.1 uncultured Lachnospiraceae bacterium | reverse complement strand
GAGACAATTCTAAGCTACCTTTCATCTATTGGCGTAAAAAATAATGGTGCATATACAAGAGATTCAACTGATGGAAGTTGCTATGACGACGGCTCGATAACAGATTACTATGGAATTAACTATTACAGTAAGCTATATGGATTCGTAGGTATTATAGTAGAGCATGCATATATAAGTAATCCGAGCGACTGTGCGAAATACCTTACAAATGATGATTCCTTAAAAGCGATAGGAGAGGCGGATGCAGCAGCCATAGCAGATTACTACGGATTAAAGGATGAGGTCATATACAATTATGGTGACGGAGTTATATCACTGTTAAATAGCGGAAGTGACTGCTATGAGTTTGCCGTATCGGGAACACCTTGGGCAAATGGGATGATACTCATGGTTGAGAATTCAAACAGTATGTATCAGGCAACAAGGGACACAAGCTACATCTGGAGAGCTAAGCTTGACGAAAAGGCTATGGAAAATTCGGGCATATATACAGTTTCAGCGCATGCACAGACAAAGGATAAAACTGCATATAAGGTCGGAGAAGCAAGATATATATTTAATCCGTCGGGAGAATGGAAGCAAAACGAAGACGGAACCGTGTCATATCTGGAAAATGGACAGGTTCTTACAGATATCTGGGTAAGATATACGGATAAAACCATGAGATATCTCGATATGAACGGAAGGATGCAGGAGCTTTTTTCAACCACTGATGTAATAAGAAAAAATGATATTATTGTTGAAGAGGATGGAGAAAGAGTAGTAACAGCAAGGGCAAACGCAGTTGCCACAGGAAAGGATACAGTTATCGAGTACAGCTGGTATGTCGGAAAGGATAATGATAGCTTTAGATGTATAAAGGATTGGTCAACTGAGGATTCAATTACATGGCAGGCCGATGATTACGGCACTTTGACATTAAAATGCAAGGCGCGTGTTGTCGGAAATGCAGAATCAGAGCTTCAGGCGGTTGCAAATATCGAAGCACACCCTATGCTAAAGGGAATATGTCAGATGCCATATACCGGTGAGGGTGGAGGATACCTTATCGGACTGGAAAGCTACGATAATCCTGAAGGAAAATATTCATATGAGATGCTGATTCTTGACTGTACATTACTTGCGCAGGGTCTTCCGGCATGGATATACACAACAAACCGGTGCTATGCCGAGGGAAACTGCATGTGGACTATCTGGCAGCCTATATATGGATATTACTGGACCTTATTTAGAATATATGATGAAAACGGCAATATGATAGACGAAAAATGCTACGGCTTCCAAAATATCTAGAGGAGGAACCGCCATGAACGAAGTTCATGTTTTATATCGGTTCCGACGACATGCCGATTGTCCTAGAGGGGGACCCACAATGTGGGGGAGTTGGCTAGGGCCGACCCACGAAGCTGAGGGGGCACAACATATTATACAAGGAGGAAAAAAACGTGCGAAAAAACAAAAACATTTTTATAAAACGAGCGATTGCGGCGTGTCTTTGCTTTGCGCTTGTTACAGGAAATACGGGATATAATTCATATGCCAAAGCAGATGAGCCGGAAAACAATATATACGAGGCTGACCTTGGGGTGACAGACATTTATACACAGATAAATGACTTAGAACAGGGTGAGCTTACATATGTTGCAGTCGGAAGTAAAAGCATAGGCATAGATGAAGAACAGCATATATTGGTAGGAACCATGGAGGCTGTTTTGAATGCAAGGCTTATCATAGAGAATAAGACAACAGGTGAAATCAAGGTAATTGACGCAGCCTGCGATGATGATGCAGTTGATTTTATAATACAGCCGGTAGCCGGTGAAGAAGGAATATACAGCCTGGTTGCATTTACATATAAGATAGGCGATGTGGAATATGCAGTTGATTTTGAGGCTGCAGGCATAACAGCCGGTTTCGGAGTTGACGCAGAGCCTGAAACAAAACCGGATGAGGTGGTTGCACCGGATTCCGACATATATGCTGCTGAACAGACCTATGACGACTCGCAGGATACATTTGATTCGGGAATAGTTGCCACAGAAGGAGCAGATGGATATATAGAATCAACAGATATAGCAAATGCAATACAAAATGCCGGCTTTTCTGTATCAGATATAAGAAGCAGTGTAAAGAATAATAGCGAGGACTCAAAGCTTGTAATAGTACTGGATCCGGGACACGGAGCAAGTGATACAGGCGCAACCAGAACCTGGGACGGAGTTACATATATTGAGAGAGATTTAAATTTTAAGATTGCAAGCTATTGCAAGGAAGAGCTTAGCAAATATCCGGGCGTTACGGTATACATGACAAGAAATGATAACAGTACATGTCCAAGTCTTGCGGAAAGAGCTCAGATTGCAGCAGATTTAAATGCAGATGTACTTATCAGTATGCATAACAATTCTGCATCATCAGCAGCCCATGGAGCAGAAATATATTATCCAAATGAAAGCTACAGACCGGACCTTAGTGAATTAGCTCAGGGACTTAGCGAAGCAATTCTTGAAAAGCTTGTAGAACTCGGTCTTGCAGACAGAGGAGCAAAGATAAGAGATTCGACAGACGGAGAAACCTACCCGGATGGACAGATAGCAGATTATTACGGAATAAACAGATATTGTAAGAGACTGGGAATACCGGGAATCATAATCGAGCATGCATTTATAAGCAATCAGGCAGATGCACATACTTACCTTGGAAGTGAGGAAGCGCTGAAGAATCTTGGAATGGCAGATGCAAAGGCAATCGCAGAGTTCTATGCCCTAACGGAGGATGGTTCAACTCTTAATGTACCGACAGCAAATGTAGGATATGTGGATGCCGGAAATAACAAGGATTATATCCTGGTTGCAGATAATATTTTAAATGGACAGGATATATTAAAGATAAGATTTGAGGTTACAAACCAAAGTAACACCAGAACATATTTCTTTGACGGAGTAAAGCAGCTTGAAAAGGATCAAAGCGGAAACGAAAAAGAAAAATGGATATGCATTATCAATAAAGAGGATTTAAAATACGGACAGAAATTCACTATAAACGGAGTAGCTGTACTTAGGAATAAGAAAAATATCGACCTGGGCGGTATG
>CAMALN010000212.1 GCA_945836565.1 uncultured Lachnospiraceae bacterium | reverse complement strand
GTATATCGGAAAGCATTTTGCAGGCTGCCACTTTGCTGATGCTATGGGAAATGCCAAGTATAACATCAAGATTGACGAGGATGGATATGGTGATTTCTATGTAAATAGAGCTGATGTGGCAGTTTGGGTACGTAGAGAGCCGAAGAGCACTACTAAGTAAAGCGGGTGATAATATGGGAAAAACAATAAGAACTGATGCTGTAAGAGGATTGTTTGAAGCTATATTAACACTGGAGACGGAGGAAGAGTGCTTCGCATTTTTTGAAGATGTATGTACTGTGAATGAGGTTTTGTCCATAGCGCAGAGATATTCCGTAGCCAAGATGCTCAAGGATAATCATACCTACCTTGAGGTTGCGAATGAGACAGGAGCTTCCACAGCCACTATAAGCAGAGTTAACAGAAGCCTGAATTATGGCAGTGACGGATATGAGCTTGTATTCAGTCGTCTTGAAAAGAAGGAGGACAAGGGCTGATACACGAGAAACACAGTAATCTGTACTTGTACATATAGTATTAAAAACTATTTACAACAGACAATATATGGTCTATAATGTTTCTAGTTTTTATGGGAGTATAGTATATATGGATATAAGACAGGATACATTAAAAAAAGAGATAAGGGAGTTGTTGAAGCTTGGGTTTATTGCTCCTGAGGATATACCCTCTATAGAGCTTTATATGGATCAGGTGACTACCTTTATGGATAAGCACCTTGAGGTAAATAAGCGCTATGATGAGGATAAGACATTAACCAAGACCATGATTAACAATTATACCAAGAATGATTTGTTGCCACCACCGAATAAAAAGAGGTATTCAAAGGAACATATTATTCTTCTTATATATATCTATTATCTGAAGAATATTATGTCTATCAATGATATACAGACTATGCTTATGCCGCTTATAGAAAATTGCTACGATAATCCTGAGGCAGAGCATACCTTAGAGGAGCTGTATACCAGACTTTATAAGCTTGAGCAGCATCAGTATTTCAACATCGAGAATAGCGTGGTAAAGGCATGCAAGATTGTTGAGAACAATGTTGATGACAGTGAGGGCGAGTATGTAAAGAATTTTATGTATCTCTGTCTTTTGGCATATGATATCTTCTCTAAGAAGAAGCTTATGGAGAAGATAATAGATGATATGGCATCAGAGCAGGATGATAAAGAATAATAAGGATACAACAAAACGCTCCGGATATATATCCGAAGCGTTTTGTTATGCTTTATTATCTATTCTTCAGAATGCTCAGAGTCTTTAGACTTAGGTAATATAGTTATGAGAACTCGTTCGATTCTGTTTTTCTTTGCCTTCAACACCTTGAGTATAACGTTGTTATATATCGCTTCCTCGTTTTCCTTTGGAAGTCTGTCCAATAGCTCTATTACAAATCCACCCAGGGAATCATAGTCCTCTGATTCGAAATGTGTCTGCAGGGCATCGTTGACATCGTCCAGCTTCATGGAAGCATCTACATCATATATATTTTCGGCTATTTCACGTATGAAATCTTCTTCATCTGCATCATACTCGTCACGAATCTCGCCGACTATTTCTTCTATCAGATCCTCCATGGTTATTATACCTGAGCAGACTCCGTATTCGTCGAGTACAATTGCAAAGGAGCAGGATGAGGTTTTCATATCAGCAAATATCTGGCTTGTCTTCTGATATTCATATACGAAAAGTGGTTCTCTCAATATACTTCTAAGGTCAAAATATTCTATGTCGTTTGTTTCTCTGTAGAAGAACAGATCCTTCAGGTATAGGATACCTATTACATGATCCTTTGTATCCTCGTATATAGGGATACGGGAGTAGGTCTCACTCTTGAAAAGCTCCACAAGCTCTTCGTAGCTTGAATATGCATCTGCAAATACGACATCTGTACGCGGAATCATGATATCCTTAGACAGGGCGTCACCAAAGTCCACAACGTTATTTATCATAAATTTTTCTTCACTCTCAAGTATGCCGTCCTCATGGCTTACATCAACTACTGTAAGTAGCTCTGATTCGGTCATTTTATCGGTAGCATTTTTGTCTACACGAAGAAGCTTGAATATACATCCGGTTATAATATCCAATACATATATAACGGGTGTTAACACAGTCATAAGTATCCAAATCGGATATACAAAAAGCATAGAGAGCTTTACAGCATTGCGTGATGCGAGAGTTTTAGGTGTGATCTCACCGAATATCAAAACGAATAGTGTCAATAATCCGGTAGCTATACCTATGTAGCTGCTTCCGAATAATTCCGTACACAGTATTGTTGTAAGTGAAGATGCAAATATATTAACGATATTATTTCCTATAAGAATTGTACTTAAAAGCTTACCTGAATCCTCAGTTACCTTTAATACCTTGGCAGCTCGCTTACTGCCTTCCTCTGCAAGTGACCTGAGCTTATGTTTGTTTACTGTTGTTAGTGCAGTTTCTGCAGATGAGAAAAAACCTGACAGAATAAGCATTATAACAAGTACAATAATAAGAGAATTGGGGTCCAAAAATGTATCACTCCTTTTGAAAATTGATTATAATTTATACATTGTATCATACATTGTCTAGCTGTCAATAATAAAAATGGCTGTTATTTATTGAAGTGTTGTGATAATATAATAGTGTTTTATTATTTTTGATAAAGTGGAGTTTAAAAAGATATGAAGATTTTAACTATAGCCATTCCTTGCTATAATTCCCAGGCATATATGGCAAAATGCATAGAGAGTGCTCTTATTGGAGGAGAGGATGTAGAGATTATTATCGTTGATGATGGCTCGACAGACGATACTGCGAGGATAGCAGATGAATATGCGGAAAAATATCCGTCGATAATAAAGGCAGTTCATAAGGAAAACGGCGGTCACGGAGATGCCGTAAATGTAGGTTTGGCAAATGCTACAGGCTATTATTTTAAGGTTGTAGACAGTGATGACTGGCTTTCGGAGGAACCCTACAAAAAGGTTCTGGCAAGGCTTAAGGAGGTAATAGCTGAGCGTGAGGCTAATCCTGAATTACAGGAGCTTGACCTTCTTATGGCGAATTATGTTTATGATAAGGTCGGCAGAAGAAAAAAGC
>CAMALN010000211.1 GCA_945836565.1 uncultured Lachnospiraceae bacterium | reverse complement strand
CTAAGATTTCTCTTTCTCTTTGTAGTCTTCTTTGTGAGGATGTGACTCTTGTAAGCCTTATTTCTCTTTAACTCACCTGTACCTGTTTTCTTAAAACGCTTAGCTGCTGCTTTCTTAGTCTTTAACTTTGGCATTTTATTTCCTCCTTAATTAACCAAATATATATTAATTTAACGTTTTTCAGTTAAAAACATTATCATGCTTCTACCCTCAAATTTGGCCGGCTTCTCAACTACGGCTACATCTGAAAGCATCTCGGCGAACTCATCCAAGATTGATTTGCTCGTATTCACATGAGCAAGTTCTCTACCCTTGAAACGAAGTGTAACCTTAACCTTATCACCATGAGTGATAAACTTCTTGGCCATATTCACCTTAGTGTTCAAATCATTCTTATCAATATTTGGAGAAAGTCTGACTTCCTTCACTTCTGTGACCTTCTGCTTTTTCTTTGCTTCCTTGTCACGTCTGGTCTGCTCATATTTGAACTTACCATAATCCATTATTCTGCATACCGGTGGTTCTGCCTTCGGTGCTATAAGTATCAAATCCACTCCTGCATCATCAGACAGCTTCTGGGCTTCCTTGATAGGCATTACTCCTAACTGCTCACCACTTTCGCCAAGAACTCGTACTTCCTTAAATCTTATCTGTTCATTAATTAATACGTCGCTAATAATTACACCTCCGTTTTTGAACACACATTTTTGAAATAAAAAAAGCAGATAGACGAAGCTATCCACCTAACATATCTCAGCAAAAGATTTCAAATGCTATTAAAATCTTACAATTTGTAGATATATTAACCCGAGTCGCCTTCTGCGCTAAGGTGAGAGTGGATACTCTGCTTTTCAACATACTGTGATAATCTACCATATATATATGGTATTGTCAACTACTTTTATGAATCTTTTTTGCGATTTGCGATTGTTTTTGCAATCATACCTCAAATAAATGTATACAGTCGAGCAAGCAAACCGCTCAACTGCATACACATCAATTTTTAATTCTGCTTAGTTTCATTGTGCATTTTAAGCATTAATACTACCAATGTCAATACTAAAGAAATCAACATTATATCTACAATAACTACTATATACTTGTCATTTCCGGTCTTAGGACTCGTTATAGAAACACCCTTTACTTCTTCCTTCCACTCAGTAGTAGCTGCTTCGGTAGTTACCTCGGTAGTTGTAGTCTCCTCCGTTGTAAGTTCCTCCGTTGTAAGCTCCTCTGTCGAAGTCTCCTCTGTAGTTGTAGCTTCCGTTTCCTCCTCCGGGAATTCCTTGATATATATCGTCTGTCCGACATCCTCTATATCCTCATGTGATGCAATCAATTCATCTGTACCGGCAATATATATTTTTTCAAATACAACCAGTTCTTTTCCACCCAAATCAGATGTGTTTATCTCCGGGAAAGCAAGCTTATATGTACCCACGCCATTGACCGCAATAAAGCTATCCGATACAATGAGTTCTTTTCCATCTACAACAATAGGCTGCCCACTGGCTTTATCCATAACAGTTCCGCATACATCATATCTTCTTCCTGTAATAAGATTCTTATAAAAAATATTATCTGCAATAGTAATTTTTTCGCCGGCCACAGCTTCTTTTTCTCCGGTTGCCTCATTCCATGCCTGTGTCTTTATCTCCGGTTTTTTATAATTGCTCACACATAATTCATACTCTGATATATATTCTGTATCTTTCACTGTACAATCATCGATATCGTCCGGATATTCCATATCAAAATATATATCCTCCGAAGCAACATACTCTTCGGACGTTACCGATTCCGAAACGCGATACCTTCCTTCAGGTAAAGGCTTAGTTGTCATAGCATTTCCCTCTGTATCAGTTTTGATTTCCTCAACCAGAGCTCCGGCAGCATAAAATACACTGTTACCGTCATATGTCATAATGTCCTCTGCTGCATATACACCGAATTGTATATCTGCTAAAGGCATTTCAACCCGTTGCCATTCTTTATCCTCTGTTTCCTCATATTCTACACCGAGCTTATGCAGCTTGAGCCTGCCCGAAATATGTCTGTTTACAAGCTCTATCTTATGCACCGGTGTGTCTTCCTTTGATATGGTAACAAAAAAATCATCAACAGATATATAATGCTCGGGTATTGTTGTCTCCCTTATCATGTAGGTTCCATATCTAAGCATAGCGGACTTCGCATAGCCTTCTTCGTCTGTAAAAAGCTCAAGTGAACCATCCGGTCCAAACTCGATACGTTTTTCATCATCCCATATATATTTTCCTTCCGCACCAAGCTCTAAATCCTTAACATTACATGCGCTAAAGCCGACATTACTAAGCGCCGTATATTCCCCTTGAGGATTCTCTCCTGTCTTTATTATCTCTATACATTGCATATCCGGTACTTCATGTATGTTTATCGTTTCAAACTCAAACGCTCCGGTTTCAGCATTCAATCCAAGCTTTCTTATATATTCATTTGAGTCTGCAATATATCCCTCCGGTGCTTTTGTCTCGTGAACCGTAATAATTCCCTCCGGAAATACAATCTCTCCCATAGAATTCTTAAACCATTCATCGCCGCCAATTTTGTGAGCATCATCTGCAATAACTATTCCGTCCGAATCGGTTTTTACATGCCACACACGTCTCGGAGCAGCCTCAATCATATTATTCTCAACCGCTTCATATGGCATATCAAAATATTCTATGGTAAATTCTGCTCCCTCTATAGGTGTATTGTCCACAGCATCCTTTTTATCGATTAATATATCCAGCCTATAATATTCAGGTACATCCTCCACATACAAAATATATGTATCATCCTGTAATAAACTTTCATCACCTAAGTCTGCTGTATATATATTCTCGGATTTGATATATCCCTTTGGAGTCATTACCTCCTTCACATAATATTTCTGTTTTCTTAATCCGGTAATAACATTTGATGTACCATCCTGTCCTGTGGTAAGCAGTCCGACATATCCCGAAAGTGATGCATAATTATTCTCCTGTGCTACTCTTGCCGACTCTTCATCACTATACACTGCATATCCAGCGTCAACCAAGCTATATGTATCAAGGCCATCACTTATATTT
>CAMALN010000210.1 GCA_945836565.1 uncultured Lachnospiraceae bacterium | reverse complement strand
TTGAAGAAAGAAATAGACAAAAACTGGGTATAGATAAGTATAAATAACAGGGGAAGCACGAAGATGGGTTTGCTGGATTTTAAGAAGGTATTTACAAAGAAAATAGTGAAGGATCAAAGCAGGAATATGTTCGACCTCTGCTGCAGACGTGCGGCAAGCATAGGTCATGCAGAGTATGTGAAGACAAACGGCAGGGTCAATTTGAAGGAGGTCTTCAAAACAGATTTGAAGAGATTTCTTGTGTATCTTGCGTGCTCTGACGGATATATACAGAAGGAGGAGGCAAGATATATCAGTGAACTCTTCGGCGAGAACTGGCCTGACCATGTGCTCAAGGATTATGCAAAGCAGTGGGGACTTGATACCGAGAGAATCAAGGATGCGCCGCCACTTTCCTTAGAGCCTTTTGTAAGAGGTGATGTGGGAGGCGAGACAGGAGAGTTAAGTTATGAGTACTATGATGTAATCACTCTGTACGTATCCACGTTTAATTATATCGGAAATGATTTGATATCCTGCAACGAGGAGCTGAGTCAGGGAGAGGTTGATGCCCTGTCATCTTATATTATGATGCTAAGGGAGAGTATCGCACATATACAGCAAAAGGATGAGGACTTTATTCCAAGCGTTGCATTCAAGTCAGGAAGCAAGGCAAAGCTCGAGGATGATATATATAATCAGATAGCAAACTTCTCTGACAGAAAGAGACTTGATGAGAAGGAGCCAGCCAACGAGGCTAAGGATAGCTTTAAGAAAAAGGATACTGAAGAACGTTTGGAGGAATCAGGTCGCAGGAGACAGGCTTTGGAAGAGCCGGAGGAAGAAGAGACCGAGACAAAATTCGTTGGACGTATAGATATCCCGGATGAGGATATGACGCTTGAACAGCTCCTGACACAGTTAAATGAATTGACCGGTATGGAGAGTGTCAAGAAAGAGGTCAACAATCTTATCAACCTGATGAAGATATGCCAGATAAGAAAGCAGAAGGGGCTACAGACACCGCCTACTACGAATCATCTGGTATTCTTAGGCAATCCGGGTACAGGTAAGACAACCGTAGCCAGAATATTGTCTAAGCTGTATAAGAGCATAGGAGTACTATCAAAGGGCCATCTCGTGGAGGTTGACCGTTCCGGACTTGTAGCCGGATATATGGGCCAGACCGGTATAAAGGTTATGGAGGTTGTAGAGAAGGCTAAAGGCGGAGTTTTATTCATAGATGAGGCATATGCACTTTCTGCAAACAAGGGCGATGGAGATTTCGGACAGGAAGCGATAGATATACTGAACAAGGCGATGGAGGATTACAAGGATGACCTTATCGTGATAGCAGCAGGCTATGATGAGGAGATGCAGAGCTTCCTTGATGCGAATCCGGGACTTCGCTCGCGTTTCAACCGCACCATAGAGTTCCCTGATTATACCGCAGAGGATCTGATAGAGATTATGAATAACCGGGCAAAGAAGCTAGATTATGTCATAGAGGATGAGGCCCTGGAGTATTCCAGAGAGGAATTTGAAAGGGTGCTTTACTGTCCGCCGGACGGCTTTGGTAATGCACGTTCCGTCAGAAACTATCTGGACAATGCGATAAACAATCAGGCTAACCGACTTATAAATGAACCAAACCTCGATGAGAGTATGCTTATGCATATAAGCATCGATGACGTAAAGGGATTGGAATTAAAGTAAAAGAGGTAAAGATGCGAGAGATTAAAACACCTATCATAGATGGGTTAGAGGAATATATAAATGCCGGGCATAAGCCATGGCATATGCCGGGACATAAGCGCAAAATCACAGGTGAAAAAATAGGCGGTATTAGAGGTATTCTTACCACGGCTCAGGCTATGGATGTAACGGAGGTTCCGGGAACAGATGACCTTCATATGCCAACCGGAATGATAGCCGAGTCGCAGGAAATGCTTGCTGATATATATGGCACCTATGCCGGCTATTATCTCATAAATGGTTCGACCTGCGGAATATTTACAGCTATAGCAGCCTGTGCCAAAGGCGGTCTTATAGCAGCGGATAATTGTCACAAATCCGTACACAATGCTGCACAGCTTTTAAATATTCCTGTTACCTATGTTCCGACCTTGAATAAGGATAGATATGATAAAGTGATGCAGGACGAGGGCTTCGTTCCTGCATCTGTTTGTTGCGCCATTTCACCCGAAGCTATAGAAAAGGCTTGCAAGGAGAATCCTGAGGCAACAGCAATTATCATTACATCGCCCACATATGAGGGTGTGATTTCTGATATAAATGCCATTTCAGTGATAGCAAAGTCTTATGGAATGTGGTTAATTGTAGACGAAGCGCATGGAGCACATCTGCCATATATGAACCCGGAGCTTTCAGCTATATATGCCGGGGCGGACATCGTGGTACAGAGTCTTCACAAGACATTGGAGGCATATACCCAGACTGCGGTTTTACATCTGGCAAGGACTGAAAAGGTAATTGATAATCAAGAAAGTATAACCTGTGATATCAAAAAATACCTGTCAGTATTTATGAGCTCATCGCCATCTTACATATTGCTTTCGTCGATGGAGTATGCGGTTTCCCGGGCAGCAGGTACTGATTACGGTGAGTACAAAGCTCATCTGGCAGATTTTCGTCAAAAATGCGAAGCTCTGGAAAGCTTATCTATATTATCAGCGAAAACAGCACATAATATAGGTGCATACGGCTACGATGAGACAAGAATTGTAATATATGATAAGTCAGGCAAGACGAATGGAACCGAATTAGAGAACCTGCTGGCTGAAGCAGGCGATATAATCTGTGAGATGTCGGGCGCTGACTATGTGGTACTTATATCAACCTATGTGGATACTAAGCAGGATTTCGAGGACTTATATGAGACACTTGTAAGGGTTGATAGAATCATACAGGATGAGACATACGGCAAAAAAGCTATGCCGGATTACACGAAGGACATATCGCACATACCGAAGGTAGGAGATGTGATTGAAGAAGATATGTATGTGTATCCACCGGGTATTCCGATTGCAAGATGTGGCGAGATGATGACGGAAGCCACATATGATGAATTGGTAAGGCTGATTGTCTCGGGAAAGAAGCTA
>CAMALN010000209.1 GCA_945836565.1 uncultured Lachnospiraceae bacterium | reverse complement strand
TATGCGAATAATGAGGATGCTGTGGAGAGAATCAATCAGTTACTTCGTGATGTGGATGCAGAGGTTGCTATAAAGAAGGAGACTATGCAGAAGACCTTCTCAAATAACATCACGAATTTCCAGGATTATATGGACCTTATAACCGCAACTCAGTCGGACTTAGGCAGCAGGATGTCGAAGCTTGAGATGATAGAGATAAGAGTGACAGAGCAGTATGCAGAGTTCAAGGAGCTTAAGTCCAAGAATGAGGATGTGGAGACTGACGAGGCGCTTATCAACTTCAAGGAGGCGAATCTCGTATATGAGTCCGCACTTGCGGCTACAGGAAATATTATGAGAAAGTCACTGCTTGATTATATCTAAGACGGATAGTACAATAGAGCTTAGGGGTTATACAACAAACATAGAAAAGGAGAGTGTATTATGGTAGCAGAGACCAAGTTTTTCGGAACTATAGATATTGAAGAGGAGAAGATAATCACTTTTCCAATGGGTATCATCGGATTTGAGAATCTGAAGAAATTCGCACTTATATATGACTGTGAGCGAGAGGAGCGTTCCAAGATAAGCTGGCTGCAGTCCATGGAGGAGCCGCTTATGGTGCTTCCGGTAATCAATCCAAACGATATCGCAGAAAGCTACACTCCTATCATAGAGGATGAGCTCATGAAGATGATTGGAGACCCGGCTGATCAGGATATACTGATATTTACCACTATGTCTATCCCGTCAGACTTGACGAAGATGACAGCCAACTTCAAGGCACCAATTATTATTAACACAGTTGACAGAAGAGCTATGCAGGTAATCGTGGAGAATGAAGACTATCCTGTAAAGTACAATGTATATGATGCCATAGAGCGTCTTAAGGCTAAGGAGGGTGAGTAATATGCTGGCACTTTCAAGAAAACAGGGCGAGTCAATCGTCATAGGAAACAACATAGAAATCACCATCCTGGAGACTAAGGGCGATCAGGTGAAGATAGGTATATCGGCGCCGAAGAGCATTCCTGTATACAGGAAGGAGATATATGCACAGATTCAGGAGGAGAACAGGGAGACTGTAGCAAGTCTCGACCTCGAGAGCCTGAAGAAGCTGTTTTAGGGGCTTTTTATAGAAATATTTTAATATGTTCTTCGTTTGTTCTTGATTATAATAAAAAATAGATATAAAATTGTGTATACACTATAAAGTATACCTTTATTTGTGACGATAAGAGTTTAAAGGAGTTGGCAAAAGCCCGATATGGTTGCCCCGGACATAAGGTACCGGGTAGTTATATTCACATGGAGGTGGATGAAATGGGAATTGAAAGAATAAGTGGAGCTACGACTGTAGGCGTAAGCACAGTAGGTAGCACAAGCAAGACAAGCAGTCCAAGGAATACGGATGTTCAGGTGACTGATGTACCGGTTGTGAAGCAGCAGAAGCAGGAGAACACTTCGGTGAATACATCGAAGAACGAATCAAGCGGCTCTCAGGGCGGTATGTATCAGGACGACAGAGCAGCACTTCAGGGCGGACAGAATGTGTCCAAGGAGAAGGTACTGGCAGCTGTCGATGATTTAAACAGACAGGTTAAGCAGAATTCTGCTATAAAGCATACACAGCTTAGCTTCAAATATCATGATGAGACCAACCGTATATCTATCACAGTTACGGACAGCGATACTGATGAGGTTATAAGGGAGATTCCGCCTGAGAAGGCTCTCGATATGCTTGCAAAGGCATGGGAGATGGCAGGACTTCTCGTGGATGAGAAGAGGTAGTCGGCTACGACTTACCTATTAAGGAGGTAACATTATGAGTATGAGAATGACAGGTCTCATATCCGGTATGGATACTGAGAGCATGGTTAATGAGCTTGTAAAGGCGAGTTCTACCAAGGTTGATAAAGTAAAACAGAATAAGCAGAAGCTCGAGTGGAAGAAGGAGGCTTGGAAGAGTCTTAATACCAAGCTCTATGACTTCTACAAGACACAGCTTTCAGCATTCAAGACAAATGGTTCGTATAAGACGAAGAAGGCGACTCCTAGTGATGCTACGAAGGTATCTGTAGATGCCGGTGCAAATGCTACGAATGGTACCCATGTTGTCTCAGTTAAGCAGATAGCTTCATCTGCATATCTGACAGGCGCAAACATCAAGACAGCGGGGAAAAACTACACTACCTACGAGGGTGCGACCGGAAGCACAAAGTTTGCTGATATGACTGATGCACAGGGCAATAGTCTCGGTCTGGCAGGTCAGAGCATAACTATATCAAGTGGCAATGGCACCGTAGCTCCGCTTACATTTGAGCTTGGCGGAACAGGTGACAATGGTGTGGCTAATCTCGATGAGCTTAATAAGAAGCTTAAGGAGACCTCCGGATATGAGAAGCTTTCTGCAAGCTATGTGGATGGACAGATTGTATTTACGAATGCATCAGCTTCTAAGGATGCAGATGGAAACGAAATAGGCGAGATATACAATATAGAGAGCTCAGCACTCGGATTGTCAGGAGAGGTGGGCTATAAGTCGGATAAGGACGCCGGACTTACGAATACTTTGTCGGGCATATCTGATATGAAGTATAAGAGAGAGTTTACCAGCTCAGACATATCAGGCTCTACGAAGCTGGCGGACATAGGCATCAAGGTTGGAACTACCTTCAGCATCAAGGGCAAGGATTTCGTAGTGGATGATAAGACCACCATAGATGATTTCACCGCAGGACTTTCGAAGATGGGCGTTAATGCAAGCTTCGATAGTAAGCAGGGCAGATTCTATATCAATGCCACAGGAACAGGACTTGATAAGGATTTCAACATCACTTCAACAGATGCGGATGCGTTGGAAGCACTTGGACTTGGCACTAAAGCAACCAAAGTAGATGCAAAGGATGCCATCATAGAGTACAATGGCGTAGAATATACAAGCTCACAGAATAAGTTTGATATAAACGGTCTCTCTATAACTGCAAAGGCAGTAACTACTGAGGCTGTAAATGTAGATGTAAGTGCAGATACAGAGTCAGCCTACAATACAGTAAAGGAATTCGTAAAGTCGTACAATGCCCTAGTAGATGAGATGACTAAGCTTTATTATGAGAAGGACAGCGGATATGACCCGCTTACCGATGAGGAGAGAA
>CAMALN010000208.1 GCA_945836565.1 uncultured Lachnospiraceae bacterium | reverse complement strand
CTATCCAAAACTATCGTAAATGGTCCGTCATTTAATAGCTCTATCTTCATATCCGCTCCAAAGACACCTCTCTTGACCGGTATTCCTGTCGCTGCACATTCATTTATGATGTACTCATACAAAGCCGATGCCATATCCGGTGCCCCGGCATTTGTAAATGAAGGTCTGTTTCCCTTTTTACAATCTGCATACAGGGTAAACTGAGATATGAGCAGCAGCTCTCCGCCTACATCCTTAAGTGCAAGATTCGTCTTGCCGGCACTATCTTCAAATATTCTCATATTAACAAGCTTTGATATCATCTTATCAGCAACCCTTTCATCATCCTCACGGCTGATTCCTATCAATACTAAAAAACCTTTATCTATGCTGCCTGTCACCTCTCCATCGATTGTACAGCTTGCCTTTGTAACTCTCTGTATAACGAACTTCATCTCATCCTCCGATTATGCCTGCTTTGCAATTATAGAAACCCACTCATTCATGTGAACTATATCTATTATCTCGAAGCCATTTTTCTTCATAGCCTCAACTACATCTGACTCTTTTTCATCTATTATACCCGATGTTATAAAATATCCATCCGGCTTCATAAACGGCTTAACCACGCCTGATAACGGAATGATTACATCTGCCAGTATATTTGCAACAACTATATCATACTGTGTATCAGCCTCGATGTGTCGGTCTGCTTTTATAGCACTGTCATCAAGCTGGAAGGTAGTACCCTTTCCGATATAATTGTCTGCAAGCAGGTTACCACAGGAAAACCTTATCTTATCCTCTCCCAGATGGTTTATCTCAGCATTTTCTATACTGGCTCTAACCGCAACCTCATCTATATCCATTCCATGCACAAAACCGGCTCCAAGCATAGAGCTTATGATAGAGAGTATTCCACTACCGCAGCCTACATCAAATACAGTATCTCCCTGCTTCAAATACTTCTTAATCTGCCCTATACAAAGCTTTGTGGTCTCATGAGTTCCTGTTCCAAATGCTATACCCGGGTCGATTTCTACTACCATGTCGCCCTCCTGCTCATCGGTAAGTGTTTCCCAGGTCGGTTTAATAACTATATTATCATATAGTCTGAACGGCTTAAAAAACTGCTTCCAGTTATTCATCCAATCCTTATCCTCTGTATTTGCAAGTGTAATATTCATACTGCCAACAGGCAAAAACTCACTAAGCCTTGTAAGCTCATCTGTGATATTCTGCTTAAGCTCATCTATATCAAAATCGTCATTCACAAAGCAGGATACCTTTGCACTTCCATCATCCTCTCCTGCAACCAATGGGATATCAACAAACATTGCTTTCATATCCTCTTCGCTTATCGGAACGTTATCCTCTATCATTATTCCCTCTACACCCAGATCATCCAAGAATGCACTGAGTATATCCACTGCCTCAACTGTAGTCTCCACTGTAAGCTTTGTCCAAATCATAATATTCCCCTTCCTGTAAAACATATGTAAATTATAATAGCATATATTCACATCAAATAAAACAATATAATAAACCGGCCATAATATGACCGGTTTTATAATATAAATCATATATTGAATTACATCTTTTTAAATCCTTTTTTCTTCTTGTGGTCGCCGAAGCTGAAGCTTCCTGCTGAATCCTTAGAAGAACGGGCATTTACACCAGTTGTATTTGCATACTGGTTAAGTATATTTTTCTGCTCCTCGGTAAGCTTATCAGGTACCTGTACAACTAAAGTAACATAGTGGTCACCACGAACATTCTTATTTCTAAGAGTAGGTACGCCCTTACCCTTAAGCTTAACCTTTGTATCAGTCTGTGTTCCCGGCTTTATCTCAAGCTCATAAGGACCATCTATAGTATTTACACTTACCTTACCGCCAAGTGCAGCCTGAGTAAAGCTGATTGGCTCTGTAGAATATATGTCATACTCCTGTCTCTGGAAGGTCGGATGTCTGTCTACGAGAACTGTTACCAAAAGGTCACCTCTCTCGCCTCCGTTTATACCAGGCTCACCCTTTGCTCTGATACGTATACTCTGTCCGTTATCGATACCTGCCGGAACTGCAACCTGAATCTTCTTCTTGCTCTTTACAAAGCCTGATCCGGCACAGTTGCTACACTTGTACTTTATAATCTTTCCTGAACCGCCACAATCCGGACATGTTGATACTGTTCTAGCCATGCCAAACAATGACTGCTGTGTATATACTACCTGACCCTTACCTGCACATTTTCCACAGGTCTCAGGCTGATGTCCCGGCTGTGAACCGGTGCCCTTACATACGTCACACTCATCCTTAAGCGGAAGCTCAAGCTCCTCCTGAGTACCAAATACTGCTTCCTCAAAGGTTACTCTGACCGTAGTCTTGATATTTGCGCCTTTTATAGGGCCATTCGACTGACGCTGTCTGCTTCCGCCACCGAACATATCACCGAATATATCACCAAATATATCTCCCATATCGGCAAAATCAAATCCACCGAATCCGCCACCGGCACTCTGATCAAAGGCAGCATGACCATACTGGTCATACTTTGCCCTCTTATCAGGATCAGAAAGCACTGCATATGCCTCAGCTGCTTCCTTGAATTTCTCTTCTGCCTCTGCATTTCCTGGATTTGTGTCCGGATGATACTTCTTAGCAACTACACGATATGCTTTTTTTATCTCCGCGTCTGTTGCGCCCTTATTTACGCCCAGAACCTCATAATAATCTCTCTTCTCTGCCATATTTTCTCACCCTTATATTTTAGTATAGATACCTACACGATACTGATTAGATTTCCTTGTAGTCTCCGTCAACTACATCTCCGTCTGAGAAATCAGGTGTTCCTGTACCTGTACCTGCATTTGCTCCAGGACCATTCTGCTCATAAAGCTTAGAGAACAGATTCTGTGCACTCTCCATAAGTGTTTCCTTACCAGCCTTAATCTTCTCTACATCGTACTCAGTCATTGTATCAGGATCAGTTCCCTCGATGATATCCTTAAGAGCCTTGAGGTCTGCCTCAACCTTTGTCTTATCGTTTGCAGGAAGCTTATCACCAACCTCTGAAAGTGCTCTCTCAGTCTGGAATACCATAGCATCTGCATCATTTCTAGCCTCAATGCCTTCCTTACGCTTCTTATCCTGTGCCTCGTACTCAGCTGCTTCCTTAACTGCTCT
>CAMALN010000207.1 GCA_945836565.1 uncultured Lachnospiraceae bacterium | reverse complement strand
TATAAATACCAGTCATAACGTTTACTGTATCTAACTCTGTGTTCTGACCTACTTCATAACCTTCGTTAGAAGCCTTTGTCTCTTCTTCGAATAATAACTCGAATGAAGGGTTGTGTACGATTTCTGTAGTACCGGTAATGCCGTACTTTGTCAAATCAATGTTTGCCATCTTAAATATACCTCTTTTCTTTATATAGTAACCCGTATGTAATAAAGCGGGTCCTTGTACGAATAATGTCGGAAATGCCCGTATGACATCGCCGTCTAACAGTATAACTAATTCTCGGAAAAATTGCAATACATATATAAACATAGATACTTGAAAAAAAAGGATAAATAAGCTATATTTATTTTATCTGTATTATGGTGAAATTTATATGTAAAGGGGATACAATATGAGATTAGTTACACGTTCAGATTTCGATGGTTTGGCATGTGGAGCGCTTCTTAAGGAAGCAGGCATAATTGACAGCTGGAAGTTTGCTCATCCGAAGGATTTGCAGGACGGCCTTATTCCGATAGATGAGAATGACTGCCTTGCAAATGTACCTTATGTAGAGGGCTGCGGACTTTGGTTTGATCATCATTCAAGTGAGCATGAGAGACTTCAGCTTGAGGGTAAGTATAAGGGCGAGAGCCGTATTACACCTTCCTGTGCGAGAATTATATATGACTATTATGGCGGTCATGAGAGATTCGGTCATTTTGATGAGATGATGGTGGCTGTTGATAAGGTCGATTCGGGAAATCTTACCGTAGATGAGATACTTAATCCTACAGGCTGGATACTTATAGGCTTCCTTATGGACCCTAGAACAGGTCTTGGAAGATGGAGAAACTTTACCATTCCTAATTATAAGCTTATGGAGGAGCTTATAGATGCTTGCAGAACCATGACAACAGAAGAGATACTTAATCTCCCTGACGTTAAGGAGCGTATCGAGGTATATAATGAGCAGACTGAGAAGTTCAAGGAGATGGTAAAGGCACATACAAGAGTTGAGAAGGATGTTATCATTTCTGATCTTAGAGGTGTTGACCCAATATATACAGGAAACAGATTTATGATATATTCATTGTATCCGGAGCAGAATATCTCTGTATGGATAGTAAATGGTAAGGGTGGACAGGGCTGCTCAGCCGCTGTTGGATATAGCATTATCAATAAGACCTCGAATGTGGATGTTGGAAGTCTTATGCTTAAGTATGGCGGCGGTGGACACCGCAAGGTAGGTACCTGTCAGTTTACGGATGAGAATATGGATGAGATGCTTCCAAAGCTTATAGATGAGATAGTGAATTACGAGGCTTAATTTATATAGAATAGGACAAATGATATGAAGGGCATATTTATAACTATGGAGGGACCGGATGGTTCCGGTAAGACGACACAGATAGACCTTCTCGGAAGATACCTTGAGTCAAGGGGCTATGAGATTATAGTGACAAGAGAACCGGGTGGAAACAAGATAAGTGAGGCTATTCGTGAGATAATCCTCAATAAAGAGTATACAGAGATGGGCTATATGACAGAGGCACTGCTCTATGCGTCTGCGAGAGCACAGCTTGTAAGTGAGGTTATAGCACCTGCACTTGAAGCCGGAAAGGCTGTCATAAGTGATCGTTTTATAGATTCCTCAGCGGTATATCAGGGCATAGCGCGTGGACTTGGTGTAGAAAATATATATCGTATAAATGAATATGCTACTCAGGGTATCACACCGGATATTACTATACTTTTGGATTTGCCTGCGAAGGTAGGTATAGGTCGCAAGAAGGAGCAAAAGGAGCTTGACCGCATGGAGATGGAAAAGCTGGATTTTCATGAGAAGGTTGCGGATGGCTACAGACAGCTCGCAAGCCTTGCGCCGGACAGAATACATGTTGTGGATGCAACATTTCCGATAGAAGAAGTACACGCACAGATAATTGGTGAGTTGAAGGACATACTTATATAGCTTGCTAGGTTTAACTTACCCGTAAAGGATAAGGAGATTACGATGAATACCATTTCGGTATGTATGATAGTTAAGAATGAGCAGGACATATTGTTTAACTGTATGAATAGTCTTGTCAAGATAGCAGATGAGTTTATCGTTGTCGACACCGGCTCGACAGATGATACGAAGAGAGTAGCAGCACACTTCACCGATAAGATATACGATTTCAAGTGGGTGAATGATTTTTCGGCTGCGAGGAATTTTGCCTTTTCAAAGGCGAGCTGTGATTACATATATACGGCTGATGCCGATGAGGTATTGGATGAGTTGAATCAGAACAGATTTCTTCAGCTAAAGCAGATGCTACTGCCTGAGATAGATATAGTTCAGATGAAGTATCTGAATATGATGCAGACAAACACGGCTTATAATTCCAGACTTGAATACAGACCAAAGCTTTTCAAAAGACTCCGTACATTTACCTGGGTGGACCCTATACATGAAACTGTAATGTTAGAGCCTGTAATATATGACAGTGATATTGAGATACGTCACATGGCAGTGGGGGACCATTCCGGAAGAGATTTGGAATTGCTTAGAACAACCTTTATGTCAGGGAAGCCTTTCTCAAAGAAGCTTCACAGTATGTATGCCAAGGAGCTTTTTATGGCGGGAAGACCTATGGATTTCCTAAATGCACAGCCTGTGTTTGAGGAAACCATAGCAGAGGCTACGCGTTCAGAACATGAAAAGAAGGAAGCAGCCTGTGTTTTGGCAAGATGCTACAGACTGTCGAATGATTTAAATAATTTCTTCAAGATTTGTCTTAGGGATATGGTGACTTCGCCTTGTGCTGAGATATGTGTTGAGTTAGGAGAATATTTCTTCGCCCAAAATGATTATGACGAAGCAGCTATATGGTTCCAGAATGCCGCTTATGAGACAGAAAGCGAAGTTTACATAAGAAGCTCGGGAGACCTTCCAAGGAGGCGAATGGCTGATTGCTATATGCAGCTTGCCGGAAACCTTGAGAGAAAGGGCGCAACCCGCGAGGAAATCGGAAGATATGTGGCAGAGGCAGAGAAGCTGTCAAATGAAGCGGATATATGGGAGCTGCCCGAAAGCCTCTAATCAAATCGGGCTTATATCCCGGTCGCGACATCATATACTTCACGTTTAGGAATATTTCTATCAAGTGCTACCTGTTTGGTGGCACTTTTTTTGT
>CAMALN010000206.1 GCA_945836565.1 uncultured Lachnospiraceae bacterium | reverse complement strand
AAGACCCGGTGGAGTGGGTGAATTGGCTATGGCGTATAAAGTGTGAATTGTTTAAGTATATTGGAGGAAATTCATATATGGATAATTTTGTTGTTACATTTGCAAGAGGCTTTGGTACAGGTGGAAAAGAGATTGCTTCCAAGCTTGCGGCAGACCTTGGAATTCATTGCTATGAGAACAGAATACTCACCTTAGCAAGTCAGCTTAGCGGACTTGATGAAAAGGTGTTTCAGGAGGTAAATGAGAAGATGCGAATAAATGGTTTTGCAAGCTTCTTAAAAGGACTTCCGAGAGCCAAAAGCTACATAGCAAGAAATGAAAAGTTCAAATCTGATGATAAGCTTTTTGAATATCAGAGTCAGATTATAAAAAATCTTGCTGATACAGAGTCGTGCGTAATAGTTGGAAAGTGTGCTGATTATGTACTGCGTGGCAGACAGAATGTTGTAAGCGTATACATAGAAGCACCGAGAAGCTTCTGTGTACAGAGAACCATAGAGCATATGGGAGTCACAAAGGCTGTTGCGGCTTCTACCATAGAGCAGACGGACAAATTCAGGGCTGATTATTATAAGTATTATACGCACGGTAATTATTGGACCAATCCTGTCAATTATGATATGACACTTAACAGTGAAAGGGTTGGAATTGATGAGTGTGTAAAGGTTATAGAACAGTATCTGATTATAAAGGGACTTATCACTCCTGAAATGATTAAAAAGGTTGAAAAGTGATTTTAAGACACATAATACATACTATAGGTAAATTAGAAAAAGCTCTGTTATAATGACAGAGCTTTTGTTATTATGTAAAATAATAAGGCTATATATTGTATATGTATTGTGAGGAGTATTATGGATAAAGAAGGATACTATTCTACAGGACAGTTTATGAAGCTTGCTCACGTAACCAAGAAGACGCTTCGTTATTATGATGAGAAGAATATATTAAAACCGGCGATGGTTACGGAGACGGGGAATCGATATTATACGGATATGGAGCTTGCTAAGCTTCAACAGATTATGCTGCTCAAATATTTAGGTTTTTCGTTGAATGATATCAAGGAGATGCAGGTGGATGATGCCGACAAGCATTTTATCAATACCTCATTGAATATTCAGCTAAAGCTTGTTGAGGACCGCATAGAACAGCTTCAGCTTGTGGCGAAAACCATCAAGGAGGCAACAGGCAATATAAGAGAGGAGCAGGATATTGACTGGACAAGATTATTTGACCTTATACATGTCAACGACCTGGAGACTGTGCTTAAAAATCAGTATAAAAATGCTTCTAACATTATGGCAAGAATTAATCTTCATAGGCTCTATTCGGTGAACAAGCAGGGATGGTTTCAGTGGATATTTGAACAGCTGGATTTGCATAAGGGACAAAGAATACTTGAGCTTGGATGCGGAGCAGGAAATATATGGGTTGAGAATAAAGAAAGTATTCCTAAGGGTGTAAATGTAGTGGTATCAGATATATCAGATGGTATGCTAAGAGATGCCAGGCGAGAGATAGGAGATATGGAGGACATATTTTCGTATACTGTCTGTGAGTGTGAAGCTATACCGTTTGAGGATAACAGCTTTGACATTGTAATTGCAAACCACGTATTGTTTTACTGTGATGATATAGGAGCTGCCTGCAGGGAGATAAGAAGAGTGCTTAAGCCGGGTGGTGTATTCATATGCGGAACCTACGGATGCAATCACATGAAGGAGGTAAGCAGGCTGGTGTCGGATTTTGACGACAGAATAGTATTGGCAGCAGAAAATCTTTATGAGAGCTTCGGAAAAGAAAATGGTGCCGGTATATTAAGTGAAGTATTTGACGAGGTTGAGTGGAGACAATATGAGGATAGCCTTCTTGTAACAGAGGCTGAGCCGCTTATCTCTTATGTGCTGTCATGTCACGGCAATCAGAATCAGTATATATCTGACCGATACAAAGAATTCAGAAGCTTTATGAAGAGGAGACTGTCAAATGGCTTTCATATAACTAAGGATGCAGGAATATTTGTCGCAAAATAAAAAATATTGTAAAAAAAGCTTGACTGTGCCCTTAGGGCACAGTATATAATGCAACCAGACAGCAAAGAATAGACAAAAACAGTTTAATATTAGGAGGTACAAAATGAGAACTTATTTGGTAACAGGAGGAGCCGGCTTTATCGGTTCAAACTACATTCACTACATGTTTAAGAAGTATGATAATGAGATTCGTATCATCAATGTAGATGCACTGACCTATGCAGGTAATCTTGAGAATCTTAAGGATATCGAGAACAGAGATAACTATACTTTCGTAAAGGCAGATATTCGTGATAAGGAAGCTATATCAAAGATATTTGCTGAAAACGACATCGACAGAGTAGTTCATTTTGCTGCGGAGTCTCACGTTGACAGAAGCATCAAAAATCCTGAGGTATTTGTAGAGACTAATGTACTTGGTACAGCAGTTATGCTTAACTGTGCGAAGGTGGCATGGGAGCTTCCGGATGGTACATTTAAGGAGGGAAAGAAGTTCCTTCACGTATCAACTGATGAGGTATACGGTTCACTTCCTGATGATGACAATGCTTTCTTCTATGAGACATCACCATATGAGCCACACAGCCCATATTCGGCATCTAAGGCTTCATCAGATATGCTTGTAAAGGCATATATGGATACCTACAAGTTCCCTGCAAACATTACAAACTGCAGTAATAACTATGGCCCTTACCAGTTCCCTGAGAAGCTTATACCACTTATTATCAACAATGCACTTCAGGGCAAGAAGCTTCCTGTATATGGAGATGGTAAGAACGTACGTGACTGGTTATATGTAGAGGATCACGCTAAGGCCATCGATATGGTTCAGGAGCAGGGAAGACTCTTTGAGACCTACAACATAGGTGGACACAACGAGAAACAGAACATCGAGATTATCAACATAATTATCGAGACTCTTCAAGAGATGCTTCCGGATGGCGACCCACGTAAGGCACTTGTATCAAAGGACCTTATAACCTATGTAGAGGATAGAAAGGGACACGATAGAAGATATGCTATCGCACCTGATAAGATTAAGGCGGAAATTGGCTGGTATCCGGAGACAATGTTCGCTGAGGGTATCAAGAAGACTATCGCATGGTTCTTCGAGCATGAGGACTGGATGAAGAA
>CAMALN010000205.1 GCA_945836565.1 uncultured Lachnospiraceae bacterium | reverse complement strand
TTAATTCTGTGAATATTCTAGTATAGCTTATTTAAAAATGCAAGTACTTTTTTATAAGATATGTACACAGTCACACCGGTTACTCAATTGTTATCATATCCTTAGGGATATAAAAATATCGGTGCAGAAAAATCCTCATTCTCAGGATATCCCTCCCGCAAATCTATGGTGTACTATTCATCCGCAGAATTTACTCCTATGTAATCTACTTGAAAAACCTAAATTTTATTCTGCTCAAACCCACTAATCAACTTCTCCACACGCTCTTTTGTTCCCACTGCCACCACAACTCATTTATCTACAGTATTGAACCCTGCCATGGTCGAAGCCTGCACCAACATCATTTCCGTTGATGCTGTGTTCTATACCCTTACCTAAAAGCACTGCCTATCCCGCTTTGATCATGTAAGAGAAACAAACGATTAGGGAACCAGTGAAGTAGGTAGTGGGAGCCACATCTCTCATCCTATTATTGTAGTTGACCTAATACTACACTGCCTTGGAGCAGTCCGTTTCCTCACATGCCACCGCAGGAGCCATTTGTATCGTAATGCTAAGAAATAATCAAACATCCCTCCTCAATCTGTACCAATGCTGCCTGCATGGCGTTCTCCAAGCTATTCTCCTTTCTCGGGTTGATGACCTTAAACTCAAGAATGATAGCGTCGTCCTCTTTGAGATTCTCTGGCTCCAGCATCACATCATACCTTTCAGTGTAGTAACATACCATTATGTTTTGTAAACCAATTATGATTTTCTCTTTGCAGTTACATCATATGCAACATGCATTACTTTCTCTCCATATTTACTTGTTATTTTATCCAATCGCTCATTCTTTAAATTTTGACAATTTTTTAATACCATATCTGCAATAGGTTTAATATCCATTTTTGATAAACAACATCCCGCCTTATTCATATCACATGTTACAATTTCACCAAAACGAGACATATATATACCTATACCTGTTACCTCTTTTCCATTAAGGTTAGATGGTGGTTTTATTGTCTCTGGAATCGTCACATCATAGTATTTATCTAAAAGATAACAAAGATAATATGCATAAATCTGTGCAATTTCTACCCGCCTATAGCCCTCTTTAGAGCGGCTTTTAATGTCATATATAATGCCATCAATATATATATCACCTTCCGCACCATATATTGTTGACCAAGCCCCAAACTTGGGTTTTATAATAACTGTACTGTCACTTTTAAGTAATCCATTCTCAACAAACTTATCTAAAAATAACTTTCCAATTTGCTTTATAACATAAACTACATCTTCACTCAACTTTTTTTCGAATATATAATCATATATTTCTTCATCAGACCACTGTTGGACAATAAATGACGAATTAAAAGGATATAATCCGTGTTTATCTATAGTATTAAGAGCCTCGATAACCTCTTCGTCAAGTATATTTTCACCTCTCACATATGATATTACACATTTTAAACATGACGTTATCCGATATCCTGAGTCCTTATAAGTCGCCGGCACCGCATATTTACCATCATGTTTTATAAGAATCATTGAAGCAATTTCCTGCAAAATATTACTTTCTATATTTACAAATCGGCTAACGATGACATCAATAAACAATTCAGAAATTGCACCAATCTTTCTACACAATGAATGGTCAATGCAACTACCAACGTACCTCACATATTTCGTGTCAAAAGCTTTTACTCCTAAATTTGAGGTAAGCTTGTCTCTTGTTGGCATATTCTGATAAAGAAAATCATTTATTTCTTTAATTTCACATCCATCTAGTTTTCTTAAGCTAGAGGTTACTCCCATACATCACACCTACCTTCCCTTCCAGCAGATATTACCAATCCTAATAACAAATAGCCTTATGTGCAAGTTCTGTTCGATGAACCAAAGGTTCGGCAATAGTTTACTTTCGCTTCCTTTACAATTTTTATCACCTTCTCAAACTCCTCCCGCCATATACAGTACCCACTCTCCTTTGGTTCGTCACTCCGGCATAACTTCTCTGCCACTTCTGCTGCATCCTGCCACTCAAGCTCCTGTATCTCCTCTTTCTGAAAACTAAGCTCTTCAATATGAACCGGCTTCTTAAGGAGATATACATAATTGAGCTCATGGTTTTTAAAAGTTGCATCATGGAAACGGTACTCACCACCCACAATCTGCTTAAATAAGAATTCCAAGTCCTCCTCATCGGCTTCCAATGACAGCTCTTCCAAAAGCTCCCTGAGTGCTGCGGATATGAAGTCCTCTCCCGCATCAAGATGCCCTGCCGAGGAGCAGTCATAGCAGTTCGGGAATGAATCCTTGTCGGCACTTCTCTTCTGTAAGAGTACACGAATGCCATCCTCGCCCGAGGCCTTTTTGTACTTCTCCATTATCCAGATATGCACCGCTCCATGGAGGTCGCCGTCCCTGTGTACGGCATTTCTTTCCTTGATAAGCTCAAGAGGCTCACCTTTTTCGTCAAAGAGCCGGAAATATTCTTTCTGCTCGTCTGCAAATATGCTCTTATAGAGAATTATCCGCTCCGTGCCCTGCTCATGCACCTTAAGCATCATGCGGTAGCCACGGCTTATGAAGCTCTTTAAGCTCGCTCTGTTGTCCGGGTGTGTCTTTGCCAGAAAATGAATATATCCATCAGCCCGTGCCAGTTTCTGTGCTTCCTCTATCAACAGCTTCTGTAGACCATGTCCGCGATAATCTGCTTTTACCGCCACGGAATCAAGCATCGCCGTACCCATAAGCTGCTGCCTGTCAAAGCAAAGATATTTTCCCAGATTGTCCTCCTCCGTTCCCGGAAAGCGGACAGTCATATAGGCTATTGCCTCACCGTCAAGCTGTGCAATAAGTGCAAAACCCCGCTCATGTATGCCTTCACGGATAAATTCCCTGTCATCGGTAAAAAAACGTTTCTTATCCTCCAACATGGCGTATGCCTCGCCCATAATGTCAAGGATAACGTCCACATCCTCATAATCGGCCTGTCTTACGGATACCTTTTTAATTTGTTCATCGTACATAACAATCTCATTCTCTTATAAGCTCGTATTTCTATACCAGCTCCTGATTCTTTTTATAGATTTCCTCAATAATGCCTCTTGTATAAGCTCCAAGGAACTTGCGCTGTTCCTTGTCCAGGTCCTTAATGTCTATAGGGGTTCCGAACTCAATCACAGTGTGGG
>CAMALN010000204.1 GCA_945836565.1 uncultured Lachnospiraceae bacterium | reverse complement strand
ATACTGTTCTTGTAATAAACTGTGAATACTGAAGGTTAACCTGATCCTGCTCATAGTTGTTGTTATTAGTAAATTCTGCATAGCCTGTTACAGTAAGGCTTCTCTTTTCCTCTGAACAGTTTGTAACCTTAAGCTGCCAAACCTCATATGATTTGCCAATCGGAACATAATAGACAGCCTCTGTATTGATACCACTATAGCTTGCAAGCATCTTTGTGTAAGCAGTACCATGATGACACTCACTCTTATACTCTGACAAATCCTTACCTACAGGCTGCCATGATGCTGACCAATAATCCTTGCTCGCATTATCTCTAATATAAATATATCTTCCCGGCTCATCAAAATTGTTAAATACATAACGAAGTATTCTTCCATTTGCACCTGATTTTGCAAAGCTGTAACCACCCGCATTATTAGATATTAATGCGCCATACTCAGGTGAGCCAAGATAGTTAGCCCATGGTGCAGGTGTGTCAGGTCTTGTAATTACATATTCTCTCTTCTCATCATCAAAATATCCAAATCTCATATTTTTCTCCTTATCCAAGTGTAATTTCTATTGTATTAACATCGTCACCTAGTCCGCCAATAATATCTCTTCTAAGAACCGCTCCATCATCTGTAATATCAAGTGATACATTGCCGTTTAATGATGCACCCTTAATTGAGTAACTATCGTAATCAAGCTTTGATGGATTATGTATTGTTATCTCAAAGCACTTATCAGCGAAATTCATCTTCATGCGTGCACATCCATTGTCGTCAAACTGCTGTGGCATAAGCTTTGGTGCAATAAGCATATCTCCAAGCAAACCGCGTACACCAAATACCTCTGTAACAAATGTAAGCATATACCAGCTTCCTGCTCCTGTAAGGTAATGATACAAGCCTCTGCCGTCAGCATCAAAATATTCAGGTATTCCCGGATATATCTTACTAATCTCAAAATCAAGAGCATGGTCAGCAAGTGTCTGAAGTGCCTTATAGCCTTCCTTTACAAAGCCTCTCTTATAAAGAGCATTTGCATACATAACAGTCATATGTGAGAATACTGCACCGTTCTCCTTCTCGCCATAAGCAAATCCGAACATTCTTCCCATATCAAACTTAAGCTCATGGAAATCAGTATTCAAACGGTATCCTCCAACCTCTTTCTTATAGAGGTATTTATCAGCACTCTTGCAAATCTTAGCAACCTGCTCCTTCTTAGCAGTATCACTCATAATTGCAAATACCTGACCGGTAAGCATCATACGCACATCATCGCCGAAGAAGCCTTCAACAGCTCTTTCATTGTTATCATAATAGCTGTTGAACCATCCGTCGTCTTCCTTACCTTCTATCCACTCAGTTTCTCTGATATGAGCCTTTATCCACTCAGCTTTGCCCTTAAGATTATTTGCAAGCATTTCAACATCAAATGCTCTCTTCTCTCCACTAACTGTATGACCGCAGCTCTCCATGAAACCGGCAAGAACCTTGTGTTTGTCATAAATGCTGTCATATACAGCTCCATCGTCACAAAGAAGTGGCTCAATCTCCTTAAGAAGCTCTACAGTATCAATGCCATGCTTATTCTTAAGCTCCATAAGAAGGTCAGCAAGCTGTTCCATATTGCCAGCATATGCACATGTAAATGCAACACTCTCGCCCTTATCAGCAGCCATATCAATTGCATCGTTCCAGTCAGCTCCGCGAAGTCTGATATGATTGTGACTTCCTACCTCGTAGAAGGAGCAAAGGTGCTGTAAAAGCAAATGCTCAAGAATAGTACCTTCATATATGTCACCTGATTCATTTCTCATGCGAACGCCATAATTGGTATCCCACATATCGTCAAGTGCAGTGCCTCTGTTCTTCTGCTCATCCTTAAAATATGTTGCAGTCTCATTAAGAATTAAGGCATCACCTGTCTGGTCGATATATAGCTTAGTAGTCATAAATGGCCATACACCATGATCCATCCAAACTCTTGCAATACCATTTCTGTCAGCAATGAACTCGCCTCTGCCTTCGCCAATGATAGTTGCATTTGTTCCATCAATTCTTACTCCGCCATAATTATCAAGAATCATGCGACGCACATCGCCGGGCTCCATAATAAGAAGTGAAAGACAATCCTGCCACAAATCTCTCCATCCACGTCCGCCACGGCCATAATCATGATGTGGAAGGAATGAACATCCATATATACGTCTTAAAAATGGCTGAAAGCTTACCCATCTCATAAGTCCGTCAAACTCTTTATTTCCTGTATCGTAGCTTACATTAACCTTGTCCTGCCAGTAATCCTCAGTTGCCTTAACAGCACCAATAACCTTTGAGCTCTCGTTATAAGCAGCAACAATATCTGATATACCTGACTCATCATCTGTAATACCCATTATTACGATATACTCAGCACTTTCACCGGCCTTCAAGGTTATATCTTCAAAACGGATACCACCAACTGCCTCTTTTCCATCAAAGCTTACACCTGGTAAAATGTATTCTCTATCCTCAATTACACTTCTAGGAGCTGTAAATGTTCCGCCCTCTCCTAAATATGTATCTACTGTTGGATAAAAACCTACAGGGTTAGAACCCTCTCCGGTAACACCACATACAAAGTAAGTAAGATTATTTCTCTGATGTCCTCTTTCGTCAAAGGATAAAGTAGGCTTTACATATACACCATCATCTACAGTTCTAATTCTATGTAACAAAGAGGTAACATGACGATGGTCTCTTATATTGTCAGCACTTCTTCCAAAAATAGGAATGGCGGCAACAGGAGTAATCTCCAGATTTTCATCAGCTTTATTTGTAATGATAAATCTCATTATCTCAACATTATGTTCCATTGGAACAAAAGAAGTTACTTCAGCCTCAATACCATATTTCTCTGAGCTTCTCTTAACTGTATGACACATAAAGCCTGCAATCAGAATACTGTCATCCTGTGCATCCGTAAATTTTGTGAATTCCACTTCTGCTGAAGCACCTACAGCAGACCAAACACCCTTTCCCTTAACCTCGCACCAGAAGTTTCTTCCACTACGATTATTGTGAAGATTCTCTGAGCTTACAGGCTCCATCAAAAAGGCATTCTGGTTAATCTTGATATCCCCGCCAAAATTAGGAGTTACAGAGCCTTTAATCCCTTTTTCTCCTGCAACCGGAAAATATAAATAATTGTAATTCT
>CAMALN010000203.1 GCA_945836565.1 uncultured Lachnospiraceae bacterium | reverse complement strand
AGAGTTTATCGCTATGATAAATGAAGACATCGCAGAGAAGAAAATCTGGTAATTTCAGAGCATTCCTACCATATATAACAAACGGGCGGTACAGCATATAGGATTCAATTTCCTGTATGCTATGCCGCCCGTAATTTATATACATTTTATAACATCTAAAAGCTTCTCATCTTTATACCCTTCGCACCGCGCTTTGCCGGCTTAATCTTCGTAAACGGAACCTCCTGTTCCCCCTGCGTAAAGCTGTCCTTTATAGAACCGCTGTATGCCTCTTCCACGACATCGCCATCGGAAAGTGATATAAGCTTGACTCCGCCTGCATTTCTTCCTCTTGTAGGTATCTCTTCTACAGCAACTCTTAAATAATATCCATCCTTTGACTTACATACTACAAAATCACTATCCTCACAGGTATTTACCATCACAAAGGTTTCATCATTTTTAGCTATGGATATCGTCTTACGGCTTACATCGAATGCCGAAGCCTCAACTCTCTTCGCCATTCCCTCGGAATTCACGAATACAAACATCTTATCTATATTTCTCTCTATCGAGCACATATATGGGATATTCTCTGTTCCTGCCATATTACAGAAGTCAAATATCTGGATACCCTTATCAGCAAGTCTTCCAAGAAGGGCACCGCCTTCCTTCTTTCCCTTGGCAACGTTCTTCTTCGCCTGCTGCTTTATCACATCGGCAACCTTGACTGTATGCATATCGCCTGTATCCGTAAATATCACTATACGGTCGGTATTTCCGCAGATAAATGAATGTCTGTAATCCTTCTTTATCTGCTCCTCATTCTTCATATATACAGCGTCATCTATTACCTTTATATAGAAGAATCGGTCGAGTAAGACAGCCACATCCCTTACTACCTCTTCAGCCTTCTTTATCTTAACCTCACCGAACTTCTCGATATGAGTACGTCTTGGCACAGTATGCTTTGTCTTTATCGCTTCCATATCCTCTATCATCTGTGCAAGCATCTTGTCCTTGTCACGAAGCAGTGCGGTATATCTCTTGATATTCTTCTCTGCCTCAGCAAGCTCCTTTTTAAGTGCCAGTACCTCGAGACCGATAAGTCTCTGAAGTCTCATGGCAAGTATGGCGTCTGCCTGTCTCTCGGTGAATCTAAGCTCTCTCGCATCCATCTCAGAACCTTCAAATCTAAACTTTATCTTCGAGGTATCACCATTCATAAGACAAGCCTTCGCATCCTGAGTGTTCTTCGCTCCTCTCAATATCTCGATGATGAGGTCGATACAATCCACAGCCTCGATGAGACCGGCCTTTATCTCCTTAACCTCCTGCTCAGCTTCAAGAAGCTTAGTATATTTTGTCTCATATAAATTTTTCTTAAAGCCAGAGTAAAGCTCGAATATTCTCTTCAAGCCCATAACCTCAGGGCGACCGTCATTTATGCAGTTAATATTTACACCGAAGGTATCCTCCAAGCCGGCCTTCTTATACAGAATATTGATGATGTTCTGTATCTCCTCATCACTGGTTCCCTTCTTGACATCTATACACAGACACTCACCGTTCTTATCTCCTCTGTCGGCTATATCAACAACCGCCGGTAGCTCTCTGTTTCTAACAAGTGTAGCCACCGTATCCAAAAATGTCTCGGTCGCACTTATCATAGTGGTAGGTATCTCCGTTACGCAGATTGATTTTCTGCCATAGCCAAGCTCCCTAACCTCGACCTTTCCGCGCACCTTAAGCTTTCCAAGACCGGTTTCATATATAGATATAAGCTCTTCCTTAGAAGCATTTATGATACCGCCCGTCGCAAAGTCAGGTCCCGGCATGATATCCAGAAGCTCCTCAGTTGTAATCTCAGGATTCTTCATATATGCTGAAAGTGCATCCACTACCTCTCCCAGATTGTGAGTTGGGATATTCGTCGCCATACCTACTGCTATTCCCGTAGAACCTGATATAAGAAGATTCGGTACCTGGAATGGCAAAAATGTTGGCTCCATCTCAGTTCCATCGAAGTTCGGCACGAATTCATCCTTAAAATACTGCAGGTCCTTCATACATGCATCCTCAGTATATGCGGATATTCTAGCCTCTGTGTATCGCATCGCCGCAGCGCCGGAGCCATCCACTGAACCGAAGTTACCATGAGGATCAACCAGTGGTATCTCAAGCTTCCAATTCTGCGCCATATTTACCAGACCTTCATATATAGAGCTGTCACCATGCGGGTGATATTTACCCATCGCATCACCGACTATACGGGCGCATTTTCTATGAGGCTGGTTTGACTTGGTAAGGTCACTAAGCGTATACAATATACGTCTTTGAACCGGCTTCAAGCCATCCCTTACATCCGGCAGGGCTCTGTCTGTTATAACCGACAAGGCATAGTCGATATATGACTGCCCCATCTCATCATTAAAATCTACATTAACTATTTTCTCAGGCATAATGTCACCTTTTTCCTCCCTTTACTACACTTATACTACGAATCTATAACTGCATCCTTTGCATGCTCGCTGATGTATTCCTTACGAGGCTGTACCTCCGTGCCCATCAGAATCTGAGTGAGCGCATTTGATTCGATGATATTATCTATCGATACCTGCTTGAGCATCCTGGTCTCCGGATTCATGGTTGTCTCATAGAGCTGGTCAGCATCCATCTCACCGAGACCCTTGTATCGCTGTATAGTAAATTTCTTAGGATGTGTCTTTCTATATTTATTAAGCTCATCATCTGAATACAGATACTTTATATTCTTACCCTCACCAACCCTGTAAAGCGGCGGGATAGCTATATAGATATGTCCCTCATTTATAAGGTCCGGGAAGAATCTATAGAAGAAGGTAAGCAGCAAGGTTGCTATGTGGGCTCCGTCGACATCCGCATCTGTCATTATTATTATCTTGCCGTAATTAAGCTTTGTTATGTCGAAATCATTTCCATAGCCCTGCAGGAAGCCGCAGCCGAAGGCATTTATCATCGCCTTAATCTCTGCATTCTCAAGCACCTTTGACACAGTCTTCTTCTCGACATTCAGTATCTTACCGCGAAGAGGAAGTATAGCCTGATACTTTCTATTTCTGGCAGTCTTCGCAGAGCCGCCTGCCGAATCTCCCTCGACTATGAATATCTCACACTTTTGGGCATCATTGCTTTCCTGCTTTGCAAGCTTTCCATTTCCCTCAAATGAGAACTTA
>CAMALN010000202.1 GCA_945836565.1 uncultured Lachnospiraceae bacterium | reverse complement strand
TCTGCTGATTATACTGCTGTTGCATATTCGGCATCTGCTGATTGTACTGCTGTTGCATATTCGGCATCTGCTGATTATACTGTTGCTGCATATTCGGCATCTGCTGATTGTACTGCTGCTGTTCTGCATCGGACATCTTCTGTCTGCTCTGTGGCTGCATATTTGCCATCATAGCCGCGCTCATCTTTACATCCTTCGAATCGATAAGCGTCGTCGGCATATCACTCGGATCTATCGACTGTACATTCCCACATACAGGGCAGCTTCCATCCTCACGTAATTCACTTTGACATATATTACATTTCATAGCGCACCCTCTCCCTAGTATTAATTACCGCACCAATTTATGTCTATTCATCCTTACTTATAAAATAAAAGTCTACATCCTCTTCATTCATAAGCTTCTCATATTCTTCGGCCGTTACATACTCCTTATCTGCCTTAAATGCAGCAGTACTGTCCTTTTTGAACAATACAATAAGTGTCTGGAACAATAGCTTTATGTCAAGCCAGAAGCTGTATTCTTCAATATATGTCAGATCCAGGATTAGCTTATCTCTTGGCGTTGTATTATAACGTCCGGCTATCTGGGCATGTCCTGTTATACCGGCCTTTACTCTTAAACGATATTCAAATTCCGGCATCTCATTTGTATAATTAAATATATTTGCAAGCATCTCCGGTCTTGGTCCCACTACACTCATATCACCACGCAGAACATTATAAAATTGAGGAAGCTCATCTATTCTGAACTTTCTGAGAACTGCTCCGACTCTTGTGATACGGGAATCATTTTCAGTAAGCGCATAGGTTCCCGAATCCTCCTTCATAGTTCTAAGCTTATATATCTGAAATATCTTACCATTCTTTGTAGCTCGATTCTGCTTGAATATAACCTTGCCACCATCATCTATCTTTATGGCAATAGCGGCAATGAGAAGTATCGGCGAAGTAAGTATAAGGACAATCAATGATATAACAATATCCATTGTTCTTTTTACAACTCTCTGTTCAAGGGTAAAGCCCTTGGATACACTTCCAAGCATTGATATATCATCTATTATAAACTGCTTTGAATTTGTCTCGATAATGTCATTCATTCCCGGATTAAAGAGCACATTCTTCATATTTTGATAGCAGTATTCTACTATCTCTGTTCTCTCCTTTACAGGCACATCAAATAGAATTATCGTGTCATGATATGCTATAAATTCCTTCAGCCTTGAATCTCTGTAATCGGCAACTCTTCGTATACTATATTGTAATTTGTATTTTCTTACTCCTCGTAATATCTCATTTAAGCTTCTCTGAGATGATGTAATAACAATACATTTTTCAGGGTCGAAAACCTTAAAATATAAATAATTACCAAAATAGGCAAACACATATATGACAATCAACTGTATAATCAATATCGGAATAAGAAGCAATGGTCTTTCAAATTCAAATATCTGATTATTCTGCGCATTCGTATTCATGATAGAAAGCATAAACACAGTTAAAATATCCGTAAAAACAGACGCCAAAAACAAAGAATAAACTATCGGCTTACTCTTTCTCTTTCCTATATCATATCTTCCATAGATATTTGCAAACATATATGCAAATATTATATAGGCAAATATTACAATTACAGAAGTTCTCGACGGGCTCGAAAGCGGATGTCTTAACTGAAAATTGTATCTGGCGTAGGCATTATAAAACACCAAAAATAATGCTGTATACAACAATGCTTTCAAGATAAATACAAGTGAAGCCTCAATCTTCCTTATCTTCTTTTTCATCTTACAGTTTTCCTTTTATTACCTCTACAACGTAATCAACGTGCTTTTTGCAAAGCTCATCTGTCTCAGCCTCAACCATAACTCGTACCACAGGCTCTGTACCACTCTCTCTAAGGAGTATTCTTCCGTTATTTCCGAGCTCTTCCTCAACCCTCTTGGCCGCAGCCAAAACATCTGCATCATTCATTATAAGCTGCTTATCATTTACCCGGACATTTACAAGAAGCTGCGGATATATTTTAAGGTCTCTTGTCAAATCTGACATACGGCATTTGCTCTCTATCATAACCTCCATAAGCTTAAGTGAAGTAAGCACACCATCACCTGTTCTTGCATTCTTAGAAAATATTATATGTCCGCTCTGCTCACCTCCGAGTATGTGACCATTCTCCATCATATTCTCATACACATACTTATCTCCGACAGCAGTCTGGGCATACTCTATACCACAGGCATCAAACGCCTTATACAGACCGAGATTAGACATAACTGTAGTGACAACAGTATTATTCGTAAGCCTTCCCTGTTCCTTAAGATATTTTCCGCATATATACAAAATGGCATCTCCGTCTATCAGATTACCATTCTCATCTACAGCAAGACATCTGTCTGCATCTCCATCATATGCAAATCCGGCATCAAGCTCATTATCCACAACAAATTTCTGCAAGCCTTCTATATGTGTAGAGCCACAGTTTGTATTGATATTCAATCCATCCGGTTCATTATTTATAACATACGTTTTTGCGCCCAGAGCATCAAATACAGCCTTTGCAACTGTCGAAGAAGCACCATTTGCACAATCAAGTCCAATCTTCATATTCTTGAATGACCTGGTAGGAAGTGTCATAAGATATCCAATATATCTGTTTCTTCCCATAGAGTAATCTGTGGTCCTTCCTATATTTTCCTTTGTAGCAAGAGGTATCTCCGGTATTATGCCATCGATGTAATCCTCTATCTCATTTTCTACGGCAGCATCAATCTTTGCACCATGATGATTGATAATCTTTATTCCATTATCATAAAACGGATTGTGGCTTGCTGATATCATAATACCACAATCAAACTTATCGGCTCTTACAATATACGATACACTTGGTGTAGGCGTAACGTGCATAAGATATACATCTGCTCCGCTCGCAGTAAGTCCTGCTACCAAAGAATATTCAAACATATAACTCGAACGTCTTGTATCCTTACCAATTACTATTCTTGCCTTTTCCCCATCATTTTTTTCATTGTGCTTTTTATTAAAATAATATCCCAGATATCTTCCAACCTTATACGCATGCTCCACAGTAAGATTTACATTTGCCTCTCCCCTAAATCCGTCTGTGCCGAAATATCTACCCATGAAATTATTCCTCCGATTTTCAAACATAGTTGTTGATATTATAATCCCATTCTCTGGAAATGTAAAGTGAGGTAAATTTGTATATTGTGTTACCAT
>CAMALN010000201.1 GCA_945836565.1 uncultured Lachnospiraceae bacterium | reverse complement strand
AGTGTCTTATTGTAATACCTGTGCCTCATATACATTCTTCTTACAAATTCAGGATAATCCTTATACTTTATTGCTTCAAGCTTAAGCAGCTTATCTTCACCCTTTACATAACCCCGAGGTCTTGTGAGCACAACAATGTTTTTGCGGTAGCCCATTCTTCTAAATGCAAATATCGGAATACTGTCGCTTACACCGCCATCAAGAAGCTTCTTCCCATCTACCTCAACAACATGAGATACAAGCGGCAAAGATGCTGATGCGCGAAGCTTATCCATTTCCTCACGCAAATCCTTTATCTCGAGATATTCTGCTTCGCCGGTTTCAAGATTAGAGCATCCAACGTACATTTTCATAGTACTGTTTTTAAAAGTCTCATAGTCAAATGGATCAAGCTCGTCAGGTATCTGTCTGTAGCAAAAATCCTTACCACATATGTCACCCGTAGTAATTAGAGAATATAAGCTCATGTAGCGCTTATCATGTCTGTATTTCAGATTATATCTGATATTTCTGCCCGGCTGATTTGCAACATATGTAACACCATGAATTGCTCCTGCTGATACACCTATTACACCATCTACTGTCAGATTATTCTCCATAAAAATGTCGAGCACACCTGCTGTATATATTCCACGAAGGCCACCGCCCTCAAGAACAAGTCCCGTCTTAGACATAACCATATTCCTCCTAATCAATATCCTCATTATACATCTCGTATAATCATATCACACTTCACCATTATACATCTCGTATAATCATATCACACTTCCTCATTATACATCTCGTATAGCCATTCCACATCTGTAATCTTGTTGATATATGCTATAAGCACCCCGTAGTTAGTCATTGGTATCTGCTGTCTTCTGGCTATATCATATCGCGAAGCCATCTCACGCTCATTTAGCATGCAGCCACCACAATGCACTACCAGCTTATATCCTGACAAATCATCCGGGAAATCGCCACCGCTTGTAAAATCATAGCAAAGCGTTGAACCCACGTACTCATTTATCCAACCCGGAAGCTTTACTGTTCCTATATCCTCACATTGCCGATGGTGGGTACAACCCTCTGAAATAAGAATTCTGTCACCTTCAACAAGTCTGTCCAGCTGTTTTGCTCCCATTACAGCATCCCTTAGCTGCCCCTTAAACCTTGCCATCAATATGGAAAATGATGTAAGTCTTATATTCTTAGGTACTATTTCAGCAACATATGCAAATGCCTGGCTGTCAGTAATAACTAAATCCACCTTATAGCTAAACTTCTCTAAAGTCTGCTTAAGCTCTGTTTCCTTCACAACTACAGAGACAGCTCCTACATCAAGCAGCTCTCTTATCACCATCTGCTGTGGCAGAATTAGTCTTCCCTTAGGAGCTGCTTTATCAATCGGAACTACTAGTATTACTGTATCAAGTGGCTTAACAAGGTCTGCAACAATATATTTTCCGGCAAATGTATCCGGCACCACCTTTGCTATTGCTTCCTTTAATTCATGAATATTCTTCCCCGTAAGCGCACTTACATATATAATTTCAGTTCCTTCACATCTGTCGAAAATGCTATCGCCATTCCTTTGATTATCCACGAAATGATTATCTAAATCACATTTATTATAAGCAATTAAGTATTTTATATTCTTATTTCTAAACAAATCAATAAGCTCAAGATCGTAAGAAGTAATTCCAGAAAGCGAGTCAACAACCAAGATGGCAATATCAGTCTTTTTAAGTATAGCTTTCGTTCTATCAATTCTAAGTCTTCCAAGCTCCCCCTCATCATCATAACCGGGGGTGTCAATAATTACTACAGGTCCAAGCGGAAGCAGCTCCATTGTCTTATATACCGGATCTGTTGTTGTGCCTGCAACATCTGATACAACTGAAAGCTGCTGGTTTGTTATCGCATTTACAAGGCTTGATTTGCCGGCGTTTCTGCAACCAAAGAAGGCTATATGTATTCTATTTCCAACAGGTGTATCATTCATTCCCATAACCGGTTCTCCTTAGAATCTGAAATCTCTGTCGCCATTCTCTATCTTAGCAAGTCTATCAATAACAATATCCCTGACCTTCTTGTCCGGAATATTATCCAACTCCTTCATAATCAGCATCTCACCAAGGCTCTTTGTATCGTTTGATGCATAATCCTCCAGATATTCCTTAAGTGTCATAAGTGCATTTGGATGGCAACAGTTCTGTATCTGTCCACTCTTTAACAGACTCATAAATCTGTCTCCTGTTCTTCCTTCCCTATAACAGGCTGTGCAAAATGAAGGAATATAGCCCTTGCTCATAAGCCAGCTGATAACCTCGTCAAGAGTCCTCGTATCACTTACATCAAACTGCTCTGTTAATTCGTCAGCCGGTGAAGGTTCGCAGTATCCGCCAACACTTGTCTTTGAGCCGCCACTAATCTGCGAGACTCCAAGCCTTATGACCTCATCCCTTACCTCCTTCGACTCTCTGGTTGAAATAATCATTCCTGTATAAGGTACAGCAATTCTTATGCAGGCTGCTATCTTGCAGAATATTTCGTCGCTAATTCCATTGTCAAATGTATCAGGATCAATATCATCTGCCCTCTTTATTCTTGGAAGACTTATTGTATGAGGACCTACTCCGTGAACAGCCTCGAGATGCTCTGCATGCATAAGAAGTCCCGCAAATTCATACTTGTACAGTTCAAGTCCAAATAATACGCCAAGTCCTACATCATCTATTCCACCTTCCATTGCTCTGTCCATAGCTTCAGTATGATAAGCATAATCACTCTTTGGTCCCGTAGGATGAAGCTTTTCATATGACGCCTTGTTATATGTTTCCTGGAATAGTATGTAGGTACCAATTCCTGCTTCATGTAGTCTTCTATAATTCTCAACCGTTGTTGCGGCAATGTTAACATTTACCCTTCTTATGGCACCATTTTTGTGCTTTACTCCATATATCGTGTCAATGCACTCAAGAATATACTCAATCGGATTCATAACAGGATCCTCTCCTGCCTCGATTGCAAGTCTCTTATGTCCCATGTCCATTAGAGCAGTAACCTCTCTGGCAACCTCCTCTTTTGTGAGCTTCTTCCTTGCAATATGTTTATTTTTTAAATGATATGGACAATATACGCAACCATTAACACAATAATTAGACAAATATAAAGGTGCAAATAATACAATTCTGTTACCATAGAAATCCTTCTTTATCTGCTCTGCAAGATTATAGATTTCCATAACCTTCTTTG
>CAMALN010000200.1 GCA_945836565.1 uncultured Lachnospiraceae bacterium | reverse complement strand
CATTTGTATCACCTTCTGCCATCTTGTTCGCAGCAGCCGTAAGCTTCTCTACAGACCTTCTGACACCACCTACAACATAATATGCCGAAATGGTGAATATAATCAGTGCAACAATAATCACAACAACCGTATAAACTGCATATCCCTTCAAATACGCCTGCGGATCCTCATAAGAAACAATTTTCTTACATGTTGAATAACCCGCCAGCATAGTCAATATTAATATTAACTCAAACAGTCCAACACTACATATCAATCTTTTTCTCAATGTCATCTTACTCATAGCTTTATCTCCTTTACATATATCTACTCTGCGACTTCAGTTTCATTTGTATCCTTGTAAGCCTGCTCCAATGTGACCATATCATCATAGAGCAGCTTCTCCGGATCAAGCAAAAGCTTTACGGAATCTCCAACCTTGCCAATCGCATATACATATCTGTCCTGCGTAGACTTATCAGTTCGTCCGATAGTCGGAGTTGGCAGAAGATTTTCATCAGCTATTTCTACTACTTCGGCTATTTTCTCAACAATCAATCCTACAACTGTATTCTGCACATTTATAACTATGATACAGGTTCGGTCGTCGTACTCAAATGGTTCCTGCTTGAACCTAAGTCTGACATCTATTACAGGAATAATCTTTCCTCGAAGATTTATCAAACCCTTTATGTAATCCTCAGTCTCCGGAATAGCAGTTATCTCCTGCGCAACAATTATTTCATTTACGCACTCGATTTTAAGTCCGAAGTATTCCTTTCCCGACATAAAGGTTACATATTTTTGTTTTCTGCTAATCTTCTTTTCCTCCATGCGTTCTATCCCTCCTCTATTCTTCAAGCATCGCAGCTATGTCAAGTATCAAGGCTATACGTCCGTCTCCAAGCTGTGTACAGCCTGTCAGCCCCTGTACCTTCTTGATATATTCCGGTATTGGTTTAACAACTATCTCCTGCTTACCAATAAGCTTATCTACAAAGATGCAGAGCTTCTCGCCGTCAGCCTCTACCATTACTATCATTCCTTCTTCTATCTCAGTCACACAGTCCGGTATACCATACCACTCGCTCAAACGTATAAGCGGATATCCCTCGCCGCGAATCATTACGAATTCTTCGCCGTTTGGCTTTTTATTCACTGCTTCCTTCTTGACATTTATGAACTCCTTGACTGAGCTCGTCTCTATAACAAATGCATTCTTGCCTGCCTGCATCACTATACCATCTATAATAGCAAGCGTAAGCGGTATCTTCATAAGCATCAGACTTCCCTGTCCCGGTGTACTGTCTATCTCAAGAGTTCCTCCTATAGACTGGATATTCGATACTACAACATCCATTCCTACGCCTCGGCCTGAATACTCGGTAACCTTGTCATTTGTAGAAAAGCCCGGAAGTGTAATAAGCTGATATACCTCCTTATCAGAATATGAGCTGTCAAGTCTTGTCGGATCCAGCAGCTCATGCTTTCTGGCCTTCTCAAGTATCTTCTTACGGTCAAGTCCCCCACCGTTGTCCTGAACTCCTATCCAAACCTTTCCTGATTCGGTTTTTGCCGACAGAGTAACCTTACCCTTCTCAGTCTTGCCCTTCGCAGCTCTTTCCTCAGGAGTCTCTATACCATGGTCTACAGAATTTCTTACCAGATGCATCAGCGGATCGGAAATATGTTCTATAATATTCTTATCAACCTCTGTCGAATCACCTATCATACAGAATTCTATGTCTTTACCAAGCTTTCTGGATACATCAAAGACTATTCTGTTCATCTTGTTAAAGGTATTCGTAAGCGGCATCATTCGCATACTCATAATTACATTCTGCAAATCGGTTGATATTTTCACCATCTGTCCTGCTGCCTTATTGAAATTATCAAGCTTAAGTCCCGGTATCTTTAAATCCTGATTCTGCAGCACCACTGACTGTGCTATAACAAGCTCACCTATAAGGTCCATAAGCTGATCCATCTTCTTGACATCAACACTTATAAAGGATGCTTTATCATGCTTTACAGTCTTATCCTTAACCAGTCTCTTGGATTTTCCGGGACCCTTTGCCTCAATAACGAAATCACCCGGTGCATACTCCTTCTGTTCCTTTACCTGCAGCTTATCCTGGTCCGGATTAATTACAAACATTCCCGGTTCTATATCACCGTCTCCGCCTGCTCTCTTCTCTATATCCTCAACGCTGGAATCAAGGTCTATCGTCATAGCCGCTGAGCTTCCAAATGCATCGAAGCCAAGCTGGAATGCAGATGCCGATATCTCCTCAATCTCAACCTTGGATATCTCATAGCCTTCCTTGATAAGCTCGTGCAACTTATCTATCTCACACTGAGCCTGAAGCAAAATCTTAAAGCCATTCTCAAGTATATAATCACCACTTGATACATCTGCAATTATATCCTCGGGATAATGCAGCAAATCCTCAGCAATATCCTTCAAAGAGAATACAATCTTATATGCATGCACATTCGACATCATAGTATCAGGAGCATAGCCTATGTATATTCTGTAAAAATGGCTGCTGGCTGTCGCCATAGGAGCTATATAAAACTGCTGTACCTCCTCGTGTACATTCTCTTTGATAACCTCTTCTTTATTCTCACCCTTAAGCGAAGAGAGGAATTTGTCTAAGCTTGCTACTATTTCCTTGGCACTTCCGTCTGCCTGTCCGCCGTCAGCAAGCTTGTCCATCTCTGCATTTATAAAATCCGATACCTCAAGTACGTGCTCCACAAGCTCAATATGCGGCACATTGTCAGGCTTGGATTCTCGTATGTAATAGAATATATCCTCAAGCTTATGTGACACCTCTGTAATCTCATCAAACATCATAATACCTGATGAGCCCTTTATCGTGTGCATGGTTCTGAAAATCTCGTTAATCGCATCCTCGTCAAAGCAGTCATAATCTCTCTGCTCTAACACCTTCTCCTGAAGCTGTTCCAACAGCTGGCGATTTTCAAAGAGATACATATCCAGCATACCTTCAATGTTAAACTCTTCTGCCATACAAATCTCCTTTCTGTACGGGCTTTATACAAGTCCTAACTTCTTCAATGCCTGTTCAAATCGTGCCTCATCAATAGGCTTACCTGTATATATAGTGCATCCCAAATCAAAAGCCATCTTTACATTCTTCGGATCATTTAATGCAGTTGCCATAATAACCTTAACAGCTTTTTCCTTTGGTATCTCTCTCTCCTTTTCAAGATTACGAATGCCCATAAGTGCCTGATATCCATCCATAAC
>CAMALN010000199.1 GCA_945836565.1 uncultured Lachnospiraceae bacterium | reverse complement strand
CGTTTCTTTTCTCCTTTGGTACAGCATCAAAATAAACCTCTGTGATATCCTCAGCAAGCTTGGCTATACCTTCTAAATCCTCATCGGTCTCTGTCGGAAGTCCAAGCATAAAATATAGCTTTACCTTATCCCAGCCACCAAGGAATGCCTGTCTGCTTCCCTCCAACAGATTTTCCTCTGTTATGCCTTTATTTATCACATCACGAAGTCTCTGTGTTCCTGCCTCCGCCGCAAAGGTAAGAGATGTCTTTCTTATATCCTGCACCTTACTCATAACATCAAGTGAAAATGCATCGATTCTTAGCGAAGGTAACGATACATTTACATGATCATTATCCTTTAAGTCTATAAGATAATTCAAAAGCTCATCAAGCTTCTCATAATCGCTGGAGCTGAGTGAGCTTAAGGATATCTCGTCATAGCCTGTATTATCAAGCATAATACGGGCATATTCCTTAAGCATATTGACATCCTTCTGTCTGGTCGGACGATATATCATACCCGCCTGACAGAAGCGGCATCCTCTTATGCATCCCCTCATAATCTCAAGACATACCCTGTCCTGAGTAGCACGTATATAAGGCACTACCGGTGCCATAGGATAGCTAACCGAATCAAAATCATTTACTACCTGTCTTTTTACCTTAGCCGGTACATCCTCATATCTTGGTTTTACATATGCTATAGTATCGTCCTCATTATACGCAACCTCATATAATGACGGAATATACAATCCCGGTATATGGGAGCTTTCTCTCAAAAAGTCCTCACGAGACATATCACTGTATTTGTACTTCTTGTATAGCTCTAAAAGCTCATCATAAGAGGTTTCGCCCTCACCCACATATATAATGTCGAAGAAATCCGCCACAGGCTCTGCATTGACCGTACACGGACCGCCTCCTATAACTATAGTATCCCCCTTTTTTCTGTCAGCTGCATATATAGGTATACCGCTTAGGTCAATAACCTGAAGTATGTTTGTATAACACATTTCGTACTGTATGGTTATAGCCAATATGTCGAAATCCTTTATAGCAGTCTGTGTTTCCAGCGAAAAAAGAGGTATATGCTCCTCCCTCATTATCTTATCCAAATCAGGCCAAGGACTATATACCCTCTCACAGTAAGTATCCTCTCTACGATTAAACATATCATATAATATCTGAATACCGAGATATGACATGCCTATCTCATAGACATCCGGAAAGCACATTGCTAACCGGATATCTACATCCATAGGATTCTTCTTTACAATATTTACTTCGTTACCTATATATCTCGCCGGCTTTTCGACTTGCATCAATATCTTCTCGGAAAGCGCTAATTTTGTCATAATATTCTTCCTTTAATTCTTAAAGCTGTGTATAGGTGCCGGAATACGTCCGCCACGATTTATAAATGCATCGCATGAGAAGCTGTTCACAGGCATAACAGGTGCCGAGCCAAGCAAACCGCCAAAGTCAAGCTGTTCACCTACATCCTTGCCTATGGCAGGAATAATTCTTACCGCTGTAGTCTTCTGATTAATCATACCAAGTGCCATCTCATCAGCAATAATACCCGAAATTGTGGTTGCCTTTGTATCTCCCGGTATGGCTATCATATCGAGACCAACCGAACATACACAGGTCATTGCTTCAAGCTTTTCAAGAGTTAATGCACCCGCATTTACAGCATCTATCATTCTCTGGTCTTCACTTACAGGTATAAATGCACCGCTTAATCCACCTACATATGATGAAGCCATAACTCCACCCTTCTTTACCTGATCGTTAAGTAAAGCAAGTGCAGCAGTTGTTCCCGGTGCTCCGGCATACTCAAGTCCTATCTCCTCAAGTATTTCTCCGACGCTGTCACCAACAGCCGGTGTAGGTGCAAGAGAAAGGTCTATGATACCAAATGGTACACCAAGTCTTGCCGATGCTTCTTTGGCTACAAGCTGTCCTACTCTTGTAATCTTAAATGCAGTCTTCTTGATTGTCTCACAGAGAACCTCGAAATTCTCACCACGGCAATGCTCTATAGCTGCCTTAACAACTCCCGGACCACTTACTCCGACATTGATTATCCTGTCAGCCTCAGTAACACCATGAAAGGCTCCTGCCATGAAAGGATTATCATCAGGAGCATTACAGAATACCACAAACTTAGCACATCCCATACAGCCATTATCCGCCGTAAGCTCAGCTGTCTCACGTATTATCTCTCCGATAAGCTTCACGGCATCCATATTGATACCGGTCTTGGTAGAACCTGTATTTACAGAGCTGCATACAAGCTCAGTCTCCTTAAGAGCCTGTGGTATTGACCTTATCAAAAGCTCATCGGCAGCAGTCATTCCCTTTGATACAAGTGCAGAATATCCACCTATGAAATTGACATTACAGGTATGAGCAGCCCTATCTAATGCCTTTGCAAGCTTAACAAAATCCTCTGTAGTTTTACATACCGAACCACCTACAAGTGCAATAGGTGTAACAGATATTCTTTTATTTACAATAGGTATACCATACTTCTTGGATATCTCACAACCGGTCTCAACAAGGTCCTTTGCAGACGTAGTAATCTTTTTGTATATCTTGTCGCAGGTTTCATCCACATCCTTACCCACACAATCAAGCAGGCTTATACCCATAGTTATCGTTCTGACATCAAGATTCATATTCTGAATCATTGCATTTGTCTCTAAAACCTCATTTATGCTTATCATAAGTCCTCCTAAATCATGCTTAAATTCTATGCATCATATCAAATATTTCTTCCTGCTGTGCCTTTATCTGAACATGAAGCTCTTCACCGATTCCGGCAAGCTCCTCTGCAATTGTATTATGATCCTTTTCAGACTGTGTTGCATCAACAACCATCATCATATTAAAGTAGCCATCAACTATAGTCTGAGCTATATCAAGGATATTGATATTATTCTGTGAAAGGTATACACACACCTTTGCAATAATACCTACTCTGTCCTTTCCTAATACGGTGATTATGGTCTTTTTCATATATTTTTCCTCCTTAAGTATTATCATTATTATATTTCATATAACCTGCCGGGGCACTCTCTGGGCGCAACGGTCAAGCCAAAATCTTCCATCTCATCAGAAAAGCCATTACCCAGAAGCTCATTTTTCACTGTGAGATACGCAAGCTCCGGATAATTATTTTTATCACTTAGATGCCCAAGCATTATACAACGAATATGATTATTTAACAACCTCCTAATTAATCTGCCTGAGGACTCATTAGAAAGATGCCCTCTCCTTCCCATA
>CAMALN010000198.1 GCA_945836565.1 uncultured Lachnospiraceae bacterium | reverse complement strand
AAAAAGAAATCTAATAATCAGAGAGTTAAATACATTATAAAGAAATTCAACTGGTTTGGCGTTATTCTTGGTTTAGGTGCGCTTTTGGATACAGTACTTCCGGTTATTTTTAACATAGCTGCAATTCCGGGAAGTTCGATTGCGTCATTTGCATCTGCGATGCTATTGTATTTAATATCAAGAGCATATATGGCAGTTGATTATACTGTGGCAAATGTTGCCGAGTATGTATTTCGTGATGTTGCGACACCTGTTTTGATATTTGACAGTGAGGATAAACTGGTTTTGTTTAATGACGCAACCATGAAGTTTTATGATAGAAGTGAGGGTGTACTTACAGGAAAGGATAAGGCTGCTCTGTTTGAGCTTTATGATAAAAATGAGAAAATCTATAGGGTACATGACAAACAGATATTTTACAAAATTCAAACGACTGCGGTTATGGATACATTTGATGAAGTTGTATATACGATTGTGTTTATCACAGATATGACCAAAGAGCAGGAGATGATGCAGCTTTTGTTTGACAGCAGGGAGGAAGCGAATTCCGCAAACCGCGCGAAAAGTAATTTCCTTGCAAATATGAGTCATGAAATCAGAACACCTATGAATGCGATTATAGGCATGAGTGATATCGTGTTGCAGAGAAATCTCTTGGAGAACGAAGACAGAGCGAATATAGAGAACATTAAGTCAGCAGGAAATAATCTGCTTGAGATAATAAATGATATCCTGCAGATATCTAAGATAGAAGCCGGTAAATTTGACTTGATAGAGGAGGAGTATGACCTTCAATCCATGCTTTACTATGTAAAAAACATTATTCAGGTAAGGGCAGATGCAAAGAATATCAGATTCTCTATAAAGATTTCGGAGGACATGCCGGAGAAGCTTATAGGTGATGAAAAGCGTATAAGACAGATACTTATCAATATTTTGGGAAATGCTGTAAAGTATACTGAGGAAGGTTATGTAAGATTATTCGTATCATGGAATTTTGATATGAAGAAGCCTGTGCTGTTTTTCCGTGTAACAGATACAGGTATAGGAATTAAGAAAGAGGATTTAAATAATATCTTCGGAGTATTTACGCAGGTTGATACAAGAAAGAATAGAAATATCCAAGGTACAGGTCTTGGACTATCCATATGTAAGCAGCTTGCCCAGATGATGGATGGTGATATCGAGGTTTGCAGTATATATGGAGAGGGAAGTGAATTCAGGATATCTCTTGGACAGAGGATAAATATATTTACAAAGCTTGGCATAGATAAAGCTAAAGCGATAGAGGACAATACCTATCGTCCTGATAAGAAAAAAACACGCAGCATAGTTACAAGACCGGATGCAAGGGTATTGGTTGTAGATGATGTTGAGTTAAATCTTCTTGTTGCAAAAGGAATTATGAAGCCCTACAGGATGAAGATTGATACGGCAACTAGCGGAAAGCAGGCCGTAGAGCTGGTACAGAAAAACAATTATGATATTATATTTATGGATCATATGATGCCTGAGCTGGATGGTATAGATACGACTCATATTATAAGAAAGCTTGCAGGTGGAAGATATGCGGATATACCGATTATAGCATTTTCTGCAAGTGCTTCTAATGCTTCAAAAAAGCTTTTTGAAGATGAAGGTATGCAGGGATATCTTACTAAGCCACTACAGATTGATGAACTGGATGCCGTACTAAATAAATGGCTAAAGCAAGAGGGTGGACAGGTTTTAATTGTAGATGAAAACGAGATGCTTCTTCATATTATGCAAAGGCATATAGAACAGTATGGTATGAAGGTTGATACTGCAGTAAGTGGAGAAGAAGCCGTTAAAAAGTGTATGGATAACCGGTATAGCTTTGTTCTCATTGATACGCTTATAAATGATATGAATCAGTTTGAGACGAAGGACGCGATAAAAGGTATATCGGAGCATTATCAGAAAACTGATAGCTGCAAAATAGTTGCGATGAGCGATGGTGATGTGGGCGATACTCCGGATGGCTATGTGATAAAAGGATTTGATGATTATATATCAAGCATCAATAATTTTAAGGAGCTTGATAAGCTTTTCGGACATAATGATATACAGTATGAAGGAGATGCCGCTTGTAATAAGCTTGATATCGAAGGACTGGATATACATAAGGGTATAGAATTATGTGGCGGGGAAATGTCTGATTATATCGAGGTATTAAAGATAAGCATTCGTACAGCCAGACAGAAGCTGGAGACGTTGGCACAGTACAGAGTCTGTGATGCCGATAGATACAGGATAGATGTGCATGGCTTGAAGGGACTTTGCTACAGCATCGGTGCGCAAGCCTTGGGTGACAGGGCAAAGGAGCTTGAATTCGCTGTAAAGGACAATAAACCGGAGATTATTACAGAAAAGGGTGAAGTTTTTGAACAGGATATCTCAAGGTTCTTTGATGTTCTTGAAGAGAGGCTTGGAGAAGCTGAACCGGCATCAAAAATACAATCGGAATTTGATTATAAGGAATGTATCCGGAATATAAAATCAGCGGTTGATTCATTTGATTTTCCTATGGTTGATAAGCTATTGGAAGGAATGTCAAAGGAGGAGCTTGACGATGAGCAAAGATCTGTCTGCGAAGAGATGATAAGGCTTGCACAGGATATAGATGTAGATGGATTATATGAGGTAATAGATACGGCACTTTGTTAGTGTGGTAGCAAAGCGCAAAGGGGTGAGATGTATGATGGATATTAAACATATATGCCTGTTTGATAACTCTTTGGAGATGATGATCGTATATGACGAGCAGGGTAAGCTTGTAAAGATAAATAGCAGAGCGATGGAGCTTTTAGGCTATGAAGATATATCGGAGTGCACTACTATTGATACTATATTTCCGGCAGTATTTACCAGAAAGGGAACAAACTTAAAGTGTAGTATCGATACATATAATACAATAACTGACCAGATGGCATATAGAAAGAACAGAACATGTTTTTCTGTAAAGCTAAAGCTTTGCAGAGTGGCTGAGGAATCAGGACTTATGGCATGTCTTGCCATAGATACTACCTTTAACAGCTATCTGGAGCATCAGGCTATGCTTGCTGATGAACAGCTGGAAAGTGCCGAGCAGATGAAGAATCAGTTCGTGGCAACAGTTACTCATGAGCTTAGGACACCTGTAAACGGAATACAGGGAAATGTACAGTCTCTGGAGAGGATGGAGGATGACAAGGACAAGCTGGCTATATTAAAGCTTATTGAGCGTGGCTGTGCAGATATGCATTCTATAATCAATA
>CAMALN010000197.1 GCA_945836565.1 uncultured Lachnospiraceae bacterium | reverse complement strand
CAAGGTGAATGATACCCTGTATATCCTGAACTGTATCTCTGTATCCGTATCCGTTCCTCTGTCCGCAGTATGTAAATGATGCTGCTCTTGACCAGATAAATGTCATGAAGCACTGGTATGCATTCCATGTATTTATCATAGAGTTAAACGAATCACTTGGAGTCTTAACCTGAAGGTGGCTGAGCTGTCCGTGCCAATGCTCAACGAGCTCATTGTACTCCTCCATAGTCTTTGTCTTTACATCCTTATAGCATGCCATGATTTCATCTGCCTCAGCATCAGTCTTCATACCAACTATAAATGCAAATTCCTTTGACTCGCCAGGTGCAAGCACAAAGCTTGTCTCAAGTGCTCCACAGGCATTCGAATTGTAATTTAATGTGTTTCCGCAATCACCGTTTATAACTGCAACAGGGTTGCCATAGCCGTGATATCTTCCGAGGAAGCTTGTCTTGTCACCGGCATAGCTCTTAACGTCTGCACCGGCAAGACAGAATATTCTGTTCTGGGCAACACTTCCATTTATTGTAGCACCCTTATTTACATTTTCATTTATAACCTGCTTTATCCTGTCACCTGTAAAATAGGTTCTGGTAATAAACAGTGTATACTGAAGATTAACCTGGTCCTGCTCGTAATTGTTGTCATTTGTGAACTCACAATAACCGAAGGCAGAGAGATTTCTCTCCTTATCAGAATTGTTTGTAACCTTAACCTTCCATACCTCATGAGTCTTGTTCAAAGGCACATAATAAAGTACCTCTGAAGCAATACCTGAATACTCAGCCATCATGTTAGTATATCCGGTTCCATGGTGACACTCGCTCTTATATACTGACAAATCCTTACCTACAGGCTGCCACGAAGCTGACCAGTAATCCTTTGTATCATTATCTCTCAAATATACATATCTTCCCGGCTGATCAAAGCTGTTAAATACATATCTTAATATACGTCCGTTTGCTCCGGACTTAACGAAGCTGTATCCTCCTGCGTTGTTGGAGATTATAGCTCCGTACTCCGGTGAGCCAAGATAATTCGCCCAAGGCGCCGGTGTATCTGGTCTGTCTATAACGTATTCCTTCTTTGCGTCATCAAAATAACCAAATCTCATCGTTTTCCTCCAAAATCATATATTATGTGATTATTCAGCGTCTGCATCCTTGAGGCTTAAGCTTATCTTGCCCATTCTGTCTACCTCAAGCACCTTTACTCTTACTACATCGCCGATATTTACCACATCCTCTACCTTCTCAACTCTCTTGTCAGAAAGCTTAGAAATGTGGATAAGTCCATCCTTATTCGGTGAAAGCTCTACAAATGCACCGAAGTTCATTATACGGACTACCTTACCCTCGTATGTCTTTCCAACCTCAATAGGATCAACTATTGAACGGATAATCTTAAGTGCCTTGTCCATACCTGCCTGCTCTACGCCACAGATAGAAACTCTTCCTTCATCATCGATGTCAATCTTAACACCAGTCTCCTCAATGATAGAGTTGATAGTCTTTCCTCTCTGTCCGATTATCTCGCCTATCTTCTCCGGATCAACAACTGTCTGGATAATCTTTGGTGCATACTCACCTACAGTTGGTCTTGGTTCGCTGATAGCCGGCTTCATACAGTTATCCATAATGAAGAGACGTGCTTCTCTACATCTTGCGATTGCGCCCTCAACGATAGGACGTGTAAGACCGTGAATCTTGATATCCATCTGAATTGCTGTTATACCCTTTGTAGTACCTGTAACCTTGAAATCCATATCTCCGAAGAAATCCTCAAGACCCTGGATATCTGTAAGGAGTACATAGTCATCATCTGTATCACCTGTTACAAGACCACATGAGATACCTGCTACCATTGACTTAATAGGTACGCCGGCAGCCATAAGTGCCATACATGATGCACAGGTAGAACCCATAGATGTTGAACCATTTGACTCAAAGGTCTCAGATACGGCACGGATTGTATATGGGAACTCCTCCTCACTTGGAAGCACAGGAATAAGTGCTCTCTCTGCAAGTGCTCCGTGTCCTATCTCTCTACGTCCCGGTCCTCTTGATGGCTTAGTCTCACCAACTGAGTATGAAGGGAAATTGTAATGATGCATATATCTCTTTGATACAACATTCTCATCAAGTCCGTCGAGCTTCTGTGCCTCTGAAAGAGGTGCAAGAGTTACAACGTCACATATCTGTGTCTGACCTCTTGTGAACATAGCTGAACCATGAACTCTAGGTATGATATCAACCTCTGCTGCAAGTGGTCTTATCTGAGTTATCTTACGGCCATCCGGACGCTTGTGGTCCTTAAGAATCATCTTACGTACTGTCTTCTTCTGATACTGATATACAGCCTCATCCAATACCTCGAGCCACTCCTCGTTATCAGCGAAGGCTTCCTCGAGCTTATCCTTAATCTGTCTTATGTTTTCTTCTCTAACCTGCTTCTCGTCTGTAAATACAGCCTCCTCCATAGTTGCAGGAGGAACAATCTCCTTGATAGCTGTGAAGAGCTCATCAGGAATAGCACAGCTTGTGTACTCATGCTTTGGCTTACCACACTCAGCTACGATGCTGTCGATGAATGCTATAACCTTCTGGTTAACCTCATGAGCAGCATATATAGCCTCTATCATCTTCTCCTCAGGAATCTCGTTGGCTCCTGCCTCAATCATGATAACCTTATCTCTGGTAGATGCTACTGTAAGCTTAAGGTCTGATACCATATTCTGTGTAGAGTTTGGATTGATTACGAACTCTCCGTCTATCATACCAACCTGTGTAGTAGCACAAGGTCCGTCAAATGGAATATCAGAAATAGCAGTTGCAATTGCTGAACCAAGCATTGCTGTAAGCTCAGGTGAACACTCAGGATCCACTGACATAACGAGATTATTAAGTGTTACGTCGTTTCTGTAATCCTTAGGGAACAAAGGTCTCATAGGACGGTCAATAACACGTGATGTAAGAATTGCATTCTCACTAGCCTTTCCCTCTCTCTTATTAAAGCCTCCCGGAATCTTTCCTACAGAATAAAGCTTCTCCTCATACTCAACTGACAGAGGGAAGAAATCTATACCCTCTCTTGGCTTCTCAGATGCCGTAGCTGTTGAAAGTACTACAGTATCACCATAATGCACAAATGCTGCACCGTTTGCCTGCTTAGCAACTCTGTCTACATCTACACGCAGAGTTCTGCCTGCAAGCTCCATCTCGAACTTCTTATACATATCTGTTACTCCTTTAAATTATTGTCTTGTATCAGCTCCGAAACAACTGAAAAAGATACAAAAATACATTTTTTCCGTTTTTGCGACCCTT
>CAMALN010000196.1 GCA_945836565.1 uncultured Lachnospiraceae bacterium | reverse complement strand
AATGCGAACTCTCAGTCACAGATGCTGCGTATGAACATACAGACAGGGGCGCCTGTACCTTCCAATATGGGTATTCCAAAGCCACAGGCACCATCAAATATGGGTGCTCCGGGCTTCAATATACCTAGACCGCAGGCTCCAAATCCAATGGGTGCACAACCTTCAAATGTGCAGCCGCCTCGTCCGACAGGAATGGGAGCACCTGTACCGCCGCAGATGGCACAATCAGGCATGACAGGAGCACCTGTACCACCGCATCCGGTGCAGCAAGCTATGACGGGAGCACCTGTACCACCGCATCCGGTGCAGCAAGCTATGACGGGAGCACCTGTACCACCGCAGATGGCACAATCAGGCATGACAGGAGCACCTATACCTCCTGCAGCAGCACAGACAGCCATGAAGATGATGGATAACTCGGATGACGGCTCAGGAGAGACCAGTGTACTTGGCGGAAACGACGGTGAAGCAGAGACCAGTGTACTTAGCAATATCCGTGTAGCAGCAAAGCTTCCTACAGCAAAGCTTGTTCGTATGAGAACAGGAGAGATAGGAGTTATAGACAAAGAGCTTTACCGTATAGGTAAGGAGAGAAGTAAGGTTGATTTCTGTATAACAAACAATAACTCAATCAGCCGTATCCATGCAGATATCATCGTAAAGGATGGTAAGTTCTATATAGTAGATAACAAATCAACAAACTATACATTTGTAAATGGACAGATGGCTCCGGCAAAGCTTGAAACTCCGATTGTGGATGGTGACAAGATTACACTTGCCGAGGAAGAATTCAAGTTCATGGTTGACAGGGACTAAACGTAGAGGAAGATATATGAAGTTTTTAGTTACAGCACACAGTGATGTGGGTATCAGAAAGAAGACAAATCAGGATTCAGTGTTGCTCCAGGTCGCTCAGACCGGCCTGGGGGACATTGCATTTGCCGCAGTGTGTGACGGTATGGGAGGACTTGCAAAGGGCGAGCTTGCTTCTGCTACTCTCATCAAGGCACTTGCGCAGTGGTTCCAGGAGGACTTTAAGGAGATATTGAAGGAGGGCTTTACAGAGAAAGCTCTTTATGACAGCTGGACAGAGCTTATCCTGGACTATGGAAAGAGAATACAAGATTATGGACGCTGCAACGGTTTCAATTTGGGAACAACCTGTGCGGCTGTTTTGCTTGTAAATAACAGGTATTATATTGTAAATGTCGGAGATTCCAGAGTATATAAGATTAATAAAACCTTAGAGCAGCTTACCAAGGATCAGACCTACATCCAAAGAGAGATGGATGCAGGAAGAATGACATCTGAGGAGGCAAAGGTTGACCCGCAGAGAAATGTTTTACTACAGTGTGTGGGGGCATCAGACTACATAGAACCGGATTTCTTCTCCGGTGAGATAAATGAAAATGATGTATTTATGCTATGCTCCGACGGCTTCAGACATATAATTACACCTGAAGAGATATATCAGTACTTAAATCCTGCAATGCTCGTAACAGAGGCAAATATGCTTGAGAATGCAAAATATCTGACAGACCTTAACAAATACAGATTAGAGGAAGACAACATTTCTGTAGCATTAATCAAGGCATGCTAGGAGGGGACATATGTTAGAGATAGGCTCAATAGTTGATGGAAAATATAAGATACTGAATAAGATTGGACAGGGTGGTATGAGCGTTGTCTATCTTGCGATGAATGAAAAGGCCAACAAGCAGTGGGCTATAAAGGAGGTCCGTAAGGATGGCAAGCAAAACTTTGAGGTTGTTCGTCAGGGACTTATCGCTGAGACAGACATTCTAAAGAGACTTAATCATCCAAACCTTCCGAGTATCGTTGATGTTATAGATGGTGAGGGCTCCTTCCTTATAGTTATGGACTACATAGAAGGAAAACCACTTAGTGATGCATTAAATGACGTGGGAGCACAGCCACAGGAATTTGTGGTTGAGTGGGCAAAGCAGCTTTGTGATGTATTAAGCTATCTGCACACCAGGATACCACCGATTATATACAGAGATATGAAGCCGGCAAATGTTATGCTTAAGCCGGATGGAAATGTTACACTTATCGACTTCGGTACGGCGAGAGAGTTTAAAAATGACAGAGTTGAGGATACAACCTGTCTGGGTACTCAGGGATATGCAGCACCGGAGCAGTTCGGCGGAAGAGGTCAGACTGATGCCAGAACAGATATCTACTGTCTGGGTGCAACCATGTATCATCTGGTTACAGGACACAATCCTGCCAAGCCGCCATATGAGATGTATCCTATAAGACAGTGGAATCCGGAGCTTTCTTCAGGACTTGAGGAGATAATCATCAAGTGTACGAAGAAAAATCCGAACGACAGATACCAAAGCTGTACAGAGCTTATGTATGCACTTGAGCATTTCAATGAGCTTGACCACGAGTACAAGAAATCACAAAAGAAAAAGTTCGGAGCATTTGTAGCCAGTGCAGCCGTAACGGTAGCACTTGCAGGCACCGCACTTTTTGCACACTCAAGAGAAAATAATATCAGAAATGCAACCTATGACAATTATCTTCTTAAGGCTGAGCAGTCACTTGATGATAAGACCTATGAGGATTATATCAAGCAGGCAGTTACGCTTGATCCTACAAGAGCAGACGGCTTCAATGCACTTCTAGAGCATTACAGGGCAGACGGCGTATTCGAGGAGAAGGAAGCAACAAAGATTATAAAGCTTGTAAATGAAAATAACGGAAGTATGAAGGCCGACGAGATAAACTTCGCAGAGTTTGCCTACAACATGGGAGCGGCATACTGGTACGAATACGGAAAGTTTGAGGGGGATGAAGCAGTATACAACAGCATGATTCCTCAGGCAACAAGCTGGTTCAATCAGGTTGAGCTTGTAAAAGAGAAGAACGGTAAGAGCAATAACGCAGAATATAATAATGCAAAGACTACATTATCTTTAAGTTCTGCTGGCTTACCTAAAGAAGATCTAGAACATGTTACTACTTTAATAATGACTTTATTTGTATGCTGTGACTTAATTGAATCTTGTCAACAAGATATTCAAAAGACTTTACACAATACAGATACTGCATTATCTTTTGAGATGTTCTTAGGATTAAGAGATCTAGCTAAAGAAGTAAAGAAGAAGATTAATTATCTTCTAGATGATACTAGTTATATGTCTACTGCTTATTGGGGAGATGTATGCGATAATATGTATGAAATGATGAAGAATAAAGCTAGAAGTATTATACGTAAAGTAGGTAATCAACCTTCAAAATAATCCTCACTTAGGTTTTAATGGGATTACTATTAGTATATAATAAAATATAGAGTATAAAA
>CAMALN010000195.1 GCA_945836565.1 uncultured Lachnospiraceae bacterium | reverse complement strand
ATCTATTATCATGTTGCTTGAAATGTCTATTATCACTCTGCGTTATAAACTCGTGACAATTGGCATGGCCAATCGTCACTCAAACAAATAACGCAGAGCGAACCATATTCAAGCAACATGATAATGATATTGCACAAATCTTTCGAATGCCCCCCGAAGTGCCGTATATATAGCCCTATAAGGCAAGAGCCTGCATGAATATGGAAATCACACTATGATGGCAGGCTGCGGTTGATAGAATGCTCGTCAAATTTGCCACGGGACCTGTCCCCATGGCGAGTAAGTTTGGGTTGGAATATTTGAAGGAATATGATACAATGGGAAAAGGTTTATTTGGAGGTTGGGTATGAGATTCAGGCCTTGTATAGATATACATAACGGACAGGTTAAGCAGATAGTTGGTGGGAGCCTAAAGGATACAGGGAATATGGCGAAGGAGAATTATGTGGCGTCGGAGGATGGAGCATATTTTGCAGAGCTATATAAGAGGTATAATCTGAGTGGAGGACATATTATTCTACTGAATCCGGCGGATAGTGAGTATTATGAGAAGGATGTATATCAGGCAAAGCTGGCACTTAATGCATATAAGGGTGGCTTGCAGATTGGTGGAGGAATAAATGCCCGGAATGCGGAAGAATTTATTAAGCTTGGAGCATCTCATGTTATTGTGACGTCATATGTTTTTAAAAATGGTGAAATCAATATGAGTAATTTAAGAGATGTTATGAGTGCAGTTGGCAAGGAGCATCTTGTACTTGATTTAAGCTGCAGATGGCGGGAGAATGCTTATTATATCGTAACTGACAGATGGCAGAAGTTCACAAATGTTAAGGTGGATTTTGACACATTATCAATGTTGTCAGAAAACTGTGATGAGTATCTGATACATGCCGTAGATGTGGAAGGAAAGGCATCGGGTATTGAAGCAAATATTGCTACAATGTTAGGCGAGTGGGGTAAGATTCCGATGACTTATGCAGGTGGCGTTTCTTCGTTTAAGGATTTGGATGTCCTTAGAAAATGTGGAAGGAACAAGCTTGACGTAACAATAGGCAGTGCCCTGGATATATTCGGAGGAAGAATGAAATTCCAGGATGTTATAAAGTATATGGAGGAAAGCTATGAAGAGATTTAAGAAGGCAGTTGCGATATGCGTTATAGCGGCGATGACTGCTACAATGTTTGTTGGATGTGGTAAAGGAAATAATACCAGCGAGGATGTAACAACAGAGGCTACGTCAGAGGATGTATCCACTACTGAGGCGGTATCTGAGGATACTACTGAGCTTACTACAGAGGAGGCTACAGAAGAAGAGAAGGAAACTATTGCTGATGGAGATAAGGTAATTGAGCTTACATTTGATAAGGACGTTGAGGATTGTCTTACATATGTAAATGGTGGCGATATTAAACTGTCAGCGAAGGGTGGAGAGTTGGTTGCTGCAATCAAAAGAATAGGTAAGCTTGATTACGCTAATCAGATTTACTATGATGGCTTTAAGCTTCACCAGGATTGTGTTTATGAGTTTTCATTCGATGTAAAATGTGATATCGAGCGTAAGCTTCAGTGGCGTTTCCAGATAAATGGCAGTGATTATCATGCTTATGCTATGGAGGATATTGATATTGGACCGGAGGCTAAGACTGTAACTGCTACATTTACTATGGCAGAGGCTACTGACCCTGCACCGAGACTTTGCTTTAATGCAGGAGCATTTGATGGAATGGCTGCAGATACAGCTGAGCACAATATTTATTTTGATAATATTGTACTTACGGCAGTAGATACTTCTAAGGTTGTAACTAGTGATTCTCTACCGGAGGCAATACCTGTAAAGGTAAATCAGCTTGGATACAAGGCAGCTGACTATAAGAAGGCAACAGTTACTTCAGAGGAAGCGACAAAGTTTGATGTTATTGATGTAGCATCAGGAAAAAGTGTATACCAGGGTAACTTATCAGATGTAATAAATGATGACCCTTCAGGTGAGAAGTGCAGGCTAGCTGATTTCAGTGAGGTTGTAACAGAAGGAACATATAAGATTGTTACTGATAATGGTCTTGAGTCATACGAATTTGAGATAAATAATAATGTATATAATAATATATATAAAGATACTGTTCTTATGCTTTATAAGCAGAGATGTGGTGTTGAAACAGATGACAGCATAGCAGGTGAATTCGCACATGGTGTTTGTCATAATGAGAAGGCAGTAGTATTTGGAACAGAAACTGTACTTGATGTATCAGGCGGCTGGCATGATGCCGGTGACTATGGACGTTATGTTGTACCTGGAGCTAAGACTGTAGCAGACTTATTCCTTGCGGTTGAAGATTCAGAGCTTGCTAAGGCAGATGACCTTGGCATTCCTGAAAGTGGTAACAATGTACCTGACCTTCTTGATGAGGCAAGATATGAGCTTGAATGGATGCTTAAGATGCAGGATGCGTCAAGCGGTGGCGTATACCACAAGGTTACATGCGAGATGTTCCCTGGAATTGTAATTCCGGAGGAGGAGACTGATCCGCTTGTTATTGCTCCTATTTCAAAGACAGCAACCGGTGATTTTGCAGCTGTTATGGCTAAGGCAGCAGTATTATATAACGAATATGATAAGGATTTTGCAGCAACATGTCTTGCAGCTTCAAGAAATGCATGGGCATATCTTAAGGAGCATGTAGAAGACAACGGATTCAAGAATCCTAAGGGAATTGAAACAGGAGAATACCCTGACAGCAATGCAGATGATGAGTATTTATGGGCAGCAATAGAGCTTTATATTGCTACTGATGAAGAAGAATATAAGACATATGTAACAGATGCAGTTGCTAATACAAAGAAGATGCCATACGGTCTTGGTTGGGCTGATGTTGGTATGTATGGTATATATGATTACTGCATGTATGTAGGTGATAACAGCGATATAGAGGAGATACTTGTTAAACGTGCAAATGCATGTAAAGCCTCATCTGCAAAGGATGCATATGGTGCATCGCTTGGTGCAATATATCCATGGGGAAGTAACATGACAATAGCTAATAATGGTATGATTCTTGTTATGGCATATCATGTAACTGAAGATATTTCATATCTTGAGCCGGCAAAATATCACTTGGATTACCTCCTTGGAAGAAATCCTGTTGGCTATTGTTACGTAACAGGTTATGGTGATGTATCACCTCTTCACACACATCACAGACCATCACAGGTACTTCAAAAGAGTATGCCTGGTATGCTTGTAGGTGGAGCAAACAGTAATCTCGAGGATCCATATGCTAAGGCAGTTCTTTTAGGGGAGGCACCTTCTCACTGCTATGTTGACAATGAACAGAGCTATTCATGTA
>CAMALN010000194.1 GCA_945836565.1 uncultured Lachnospiraceae bacterium | reverse complement strand
AAGTGTAATAGCTTACATAGTCTATGGTATTGCGATAAAGAATCTTGGTGCATCTAAGGCAAGCATGTTTGCATGTGCAGAGATTCCTGCAGCAACAATTTTATCAGTATTGTTTTTGGGAAATGTATTTTCATGGCTTGATATAGTGGGATTCTTGTTAATTGCATCGACGGTAATTGTTCTGGCAGACAAATAGTTGATAAACAAGTGATATATAAAATTGTATATAGAAAACTATCAAAAAATATATATTGAACCTATAAAAAGTGTGATATTATGTCCTTAGATTGAAATATATATACAAAAATATATATCGGAAGAGGGTAATATTATCAATACAACATATTTAAACTATGTATTAGAGATTGAAAGAGTGGGCTCTATCACTCAGGCAGCACAGAACCTTTATATGGCGCAGCCTAATCTTAGTAAAGCCATAAGAGAGCTTGAGAAGGAGCTTGGTTTTGTTATATTTAAGAGGACTGCAAAGGGTGTTAGGGCTACAGAGGAAGGAACGGAGTTTCTATATCATGCACGACATATCGTAGAGCAGCTTAATGCTGTTGAACGTATCGGGCAACGACTTGGAAATGAGAGATTGAAATACAAAATATCTATTCCAAGAGGAAGTTATATAGTCGATGGTTTCACGTCATTTTTGTCAGAGCTTACTTTTGAGAAGGGCATGGAGGTAACCATAAATGAGACCAACGGATTGGGAACTATAAGCAATGTGGTGGACAGAGGCTATAATCTTGGTATAATCAGGTATCCGATGCTGGAAGAGGAGCATTATATGACAATGCTTAAGAATAATCATTTGGCTTACGAAACCATATGGGAATTTGAGTATGTGCTTGTTATGTCGAAGAAGCATCCGCTTGCAGATAAGAAGCTTATTATGCTTGAAGATTTGAAAGAATATACTCAGATTACACATGGAGATATGGAGCTTCCGCATGTAAAATACAATAATTATAATAGCAGAGAAAATGTGCCAACCTCAGATAATGTAATCTATGTATACGAGAGGGGAAGTCAGTTTGATATATTGGCAAATGTACCTACAACATATATGTGGGTTTCGCCGATACCACAGAAGCTGTTAGATAAGAATCAGCTGATTCAGCGTGTATGTAAGGCGGAGAATAATCTGTATAAGGATGTTATGATATTCCGACAGGACTATCATATAAATGAATATGATAAATTGTTTCAGAAGAAGTTATATGAATCAAAGGTTGACGTATCTATATTGGGACAATAAAAATATAGACTGTTATATCAGGAATGATATGGCGGTCTTTTTTTTTTATATTTTAAATACCTAAACCTCCGTGCTAATTTAATATCGAAAGCAAAGGAAAAATAAGAGGAAGAAAAATGTGTTTGTCAGTTAAAGAAGCAGTTAAAACCTATAAAAATGGTTGTAAAAGTAAATGTAATGCAGCAACAGAGATAATCGTAGGAAAAAGTATCCTTGCCGGTATGATGATAGGAATGGGTGCAGCGGCAAGTAGTGTTGCAGCTCATAATATAGAAAATGTAGGACTTGCCCGTCTTGCGGCAGCAGTCGTATTTCCGGTGGGGCTTATGATGGTTATCTTGCTTGGAGCAGAGCTTTTTACAGGAGATTGCCTGGCTGTAATTGGGCTTCCTGAGAAGGATGTTACGTTGCTTCAGTTTATTAGGCTTTTGGCACTTGTATATGTCGGTAATCTATTTGGCGGAGTGATTTTGTCGTGGCTTGTTTCATTTAGCGGACAGTTGGATTATACGAACGGAATGCTTGGAGCTTATACTATAAAGGTCGCCCTTGGCAAGGCAGCCATTACGCCGGTTAAGGCAGTTACTTCAGGAATTTTGTGTAATATATTGGTATGTGCAGCGGTGCTTATGGCACTTTGTGCGAAGGATGTAGCAGGTAAGCTTTTAGTATCCTTTTTTGTAATTATGTTGTTCGTAGTAGCAGGTTTTGAGCACTGCGTAGCAAATATGTATTACATTACAGCAGGACTTATTGCGAAGATGAATCCTGACTATGTAGAAAGGGCGGTTGAGTACTTCGGTGTTACAGGTGCACAGTTAGAAGTTCTTAATCTTAAAAATATGATATTCAATAACCTGATACCGGTTACAGTTGGAAATATAATTGGAGGGGCTTGTTTTGTAGGACTTCCGCTATATTATCTCAATCGAGAGAAGGTATCTGTAAACAAGACAAAGGAGGAATCAGACAATGGTAAATATGCTGGGACATATGTGCGAGGTATTGCTCGTTGAGTTAGCAGGTGTTGGAGTAGTAGCAGGAGTCTTATATGCATATTGGAAGGCAATGACTTCAAAAAACAGATAATACACATTTATAAATTTTTTCTCTTTCAGGGACTCGCTTATGTAATAATAGGTGAGTCCTTTTTTGGTAAATATAAGAAGAGGATATGGTTGCATATATTCTCCTCTTTTCTTATAATGTTTATATGGAATAGAAAAAGTGTATGTATAAGGAGAAACGCTATGAGACATATTCTTGAGAACGAACAGCTTCGTGTTGAAATCGATACATTTGGTGCAGAGGTGAAATCTGTAATAGATAAGAAAACTGGCATGGAATATATGTGGCAGGGTGACAAGAAGTACTGGGGCAGGACATCACCTGTGTTGTTTCCGTTTGTAGGCAGTCTAAAGAATAAGGAATATTGTCATAACGGAAAGAAGTATCAGATGGGGCAGCATGGATTTGCGAGGGATATGGAGCATATGCCGGAGTCTGAGAGCTTGGATGAAGTGTGGTTTTGTCTTAAATCGGATGAGCATACAATTGAAAAATATCCGTTTGAATTTGAATTGCATATAGGATATAAGCTTGACAAAAACAGTGTGCACGTTATGTGGAAGGTAATAAATACCGGTGATGATAGGATGTATTTTTCGATTGGTGCGCATCCTGCGTTTAATTGCCCTATAGGAGATGACACTGATAAATACGGCTATGGCATATACTTTGCGGGTAAAGACGAGATTCATCATCACGGAAATGACGTTGCGACAGGTATGGCCCTAAGAGAGGATATTGTTCTTAGGTTAGAGGATAATATTGCGAAGATTACACCGGGATTTTTTGATAGATGCACCTATATGGTTGAGGGAAATCAGACCGGTGAGGTCGGACTTGTAGACAAGCAGGGTAAAAAATATGTATCGGTTGTGTTCGATACGCCGCTTTTTGCGATATGGTCTCCGGAGGGGAAGGACGCACCGTTCGTATGTATAGAACCATGGTACGGAAGATGCGATGCCGAAGATTTTGATGGGGAACTGAAAGACCGTGAGTATACCAATACTTTGGATGCCGGAGAAATT
>CAMALN010000193.1 GCA_945836565.1 uncultured Lachnospiraceae bacterium | reverse complement strand
CAGATACAAGACCGGCAAGCTCCACACTCTGATATTTTATTCCGTCCGTCTTGCTTGCAATGGTTTCAAAGCTTGAAGCAGTTTCTGTAGCCGCAAGTCCCTGCAGCTTATTGTTATCCATCATATATTTCACTACATTTACAACCTCATCAAGCTCTGAAGTAATATTCTCGATAAGCTCGGTTATTGTAATTGTAGCCGCTTGTGTCTGATAAGCAAAATTAGATATCTCCGAAGCTACAACTGCAAAGCCCTTTCCGGCCTCTCCTACTCTTGCAGCCTCAATCGAAGCATTGAGGGAGAGAAGGCTTGTCTGGGTAGTAATCTCATCTATAGCAGATATGATATTCTGCATCTGTCCCGCATAACCAATCAGCTTATCAAGCTCAGTAGCAACCTGCTCACTTGCATCATCAGATACCTTAACCTGTGCTATGAGTTCATCTATCTTCTCTTTTCCTACGGCAACCTCTTCACTTGCCTCTTCCATATCGTTTTCGATTCTTGAAGCAACACTCTCAACCTTACGAATGAATTCCATTATCTCCTCAGTCTTATTAAGCTGTATCTCTACTGAGTTCGAGGTTTCATTCGTGCCGGAGGTTACCTCTTCCATCGAAATCTTTGTCTTGTTAACCGATTCTTCAAGATTGCCCATTTTATCAGAAACCATTGAAATATTATTAATCATATTTCCTGAGATTTCCATTATCTGCTCAAGCATAGCCTGAACCTTTGCCTTCTCGTTCTCTATATGCTGCATCTTGAATTCGTTTATAGAAATAAGTGTATTGGTAGCAATTATCATAAATATTGCAAAAAGCAAGGTATAGCCTATACGAATCTCAATATTCGCCAAATCCTCAGCTACTATCTTACCATTTATTGCAAGATAGGCTACATGAATTGCATTCACGGCAAACATTATGATTCCAAAGGCTGCACTGAGCTTCTTATCTGCATAGGCTACCATAATCAAAGCTATGAGTGAACCATATACAAACGCATTTGGAGATACTGTAGTAAATATGGTGAAGGAATAGGATATCATGTAAAACACAAGCAGCTTGTACCTTGTGCTCTCGCTTTCCTCGTCTATCTTATTCGATATAACTCCTACTACCACAGGCAAAAGGGACAGTATGGCAAACACGGCAAAATATCCGAGTGTTCTCTTACCCTTTACAACCTCCAACGCGTAGCAGGCAATCAGAACACAGTTGTATACTATCATAAATAATACTGCGATTCGATTCTGCTTAGCTATACCGTTAAGCTTTGCAAAACTTACAAAGCCGTTGTCACGCTCCTCATATTGAATCTCATCCATATGTAATACCTCCAAAAAATGTCATAAACTGTTAATATTCTACAATATTTTACAATTATTGTAAAGGATTCGTGACTTATTTGAAGGCACAAATCCCTACTTTTTCTCGTTATTTTGCTGACTGAATATTCTCTGATATCCATAGTTCAGTTCTGTATTGCTACTCTTTGCCAGAAGCCTCTCATCTAACCTATTCTCGCATTCAGCTCTGTCACAACTATAGCAGATTCCCCCGCAGACAGTCGACGGATTCTCCGATAAAATCGCATAGAACACAACACTCTTTGACGGCGTAAGCACACCATATTCATTTGCGGTTATTACATCCTGATTATTACTGTCACCGAGGTCTCCTCGCACGTCTTCCTTTGCTAACGCTCCATCGTGAAGATACTCCAATATTCCCGCCATCTCTGTGAGCGGAACGCTTCCTCCCACAAACACATATCTCTCCACATATCTTCTGTGGAATCTGGCATAGCTTGTATTGAATTCCCTATACATCTCGAGCAAAAGCTCAGAGGACAGACAATCCAGCATATATGCCTCCTGCAGCCTTTCATCCTTTAACAGACTGCTCATAAGCTCGTCCACCCCTGCTCCAAGACTCATGGCAACCACTGCCGAGGTCCCCTTATCAATTATATCAACCCCTGTTGTATGCTGATTTATCTTATATTCCGCATACGGTGCTATGACAAGTCGCAGCCGGCGAAGCACTTCGGTCAGCTCATCCCTATCCTCCTCGCGAAAATGATAGCGCGACATAACTGTTTCTATCATTTTCTCCGGCTTCTTTGTATCCGCACCCAATCTAATCCTCATATTGTATACTCCCGGTTTCCAAAGTTTTCATATATAAAGCTATACCCTTTTTTCTTATAAATTATTCATTTCTTATGACCATTTATATCCTTCTTACATATATCATTCAGACAGCATTTCTCGCACATAGGTGTAGTCCTCGCTGTACACACCTCCCTGCCGTGATATACCATTCTATGACACAAATCCGCGCCTTCCTCAGGCGGAACTATCTTCCATAGCTCCATCTCAACCTTCTTTGGGTCAGATATATGTTTTACCAAGCCTATACGGTTACTTAGTCTTATACAATGCGTATCTGTAACGATTGCAGGCTTGCCATATACATCGCCCATGATAAGATTCGCACTCTTTCGTCCAACTCCCGGAAGCTCAAGTAATTTTTCGAAATCGTCCGGAACTATATCATTATATTTAGTATGAATTATGTTCATACAGGCACTTATATCCCTCGCCTTACTTCTTCCCAATCCACAGGGCTTCACTATCTCCTCGATAGACTCTACGGAAGCTGCTGCCAAAGCGCCGGGATTAGGATATTTCGCATACAAATCCTTTACCACTACATTTACCCTTGCGTCAGTACATTGTGCAGCAAGCCTTACCTCGACCAAAAGCTTCCAAGCCTCGTCATATTCCAGGGTACATCCCGCCTCCGGATATTCGTCCTTTAATCTCTTTATAACCTCTAATGCTAACTGTTTCTTCGTCATAAGCGTTCCTCACTTAATATTTCCTTTGCCTCCCGGTATTTCCTCACCCTCTGCATAGCCTTCTCGCTTATCTCCGGCAATCTGCTAATGTCACTGTTATGGTCTAAATCCGCAAGCTTAACCTTGGTTGCAAGGGGATTCCTTTTGATTTTCCTAATGTAATCCATATATGGCATGTGCTCAGGTTTTGTAAGACAGGCAATTGCCGCCACTACTTCCTCTGAGAAGCCAAGGGCTGCTATATCCTCGATTGTATAATCAGTGTCCTCTACCACATCATGCAAAAGAGCCACACATATGGAGGCTTCATCATCCATCTGCTCAGCAAGATGATAGGGATGAAATATATAAGGTATACCGTTTTTGTCATATTGCCCCTCGTGTGCCTCATAGCTGAATCTCATAGCCTTATTTGTCATCTCAGTATATAGCATAATTATCCTCCCATAGTATATTAAATTAAATCTCTAATTTTTTATTATATCATTGTATCCTCT
>CAMALN010000192.1 GCA_945836565.1 uncultured Lachnospiraceae bacterium | reverse complement strand
GAAAGGGCACAGTGGTGCGACAGGTAATAATATGAAGATATTTAATACTCTAACCAGAAAAAAGGATGAGTTTGTTCCTATAAATGAAGGTAAGGTTGGAATATATGTATGCGGACCTACAGTTTATGATTATATTCATATAGGAAATGCAAGACCTATGATAGTGTTTGATACACTTAGAAGATATATGGAATACAAGGGCTATGATGTAAATTACGTATCGAATTTTACAGATGTCGATGATAAGATTATTAAGAAAGCCAACGAGGAAGGCGTAGAATCTTCTGTTATATCAGAGCGTTTTATAGCTGAATGTAAAAAGGATATGGAGGCTTTAAATGTACGTGAAGCAACCACTCATCCAAAGGCTACTGAAGAGATACCTGATATGATTAATATGGTAGAAACACTCATCGAAAAGGGTCATGCCTATGAGGTAAATGGTACGGTTTACTTTAGAACAAGGAGCTTTGGAGATTATGGTAAGCTTTCAAAGAAGAATATTGATGACCTAAGAAGCGGTAATAGAGAGCTTCTTGTATCAGGAGAGGATGAGAAGGAGGATCCGCTGGATTTCGTATTATGGAAGCCTAAGAAAGAGGGCGAGCCTTCGTGGCCATCACCATGGGGAGACGGAAGACCGGGGTGGCATCTGGAGTGTTCGGTAATGTCCAAGAAATACATTGGAGATGTAATTGATATACATGCCGGTGGAGAAGACCTTATCTTTCCGCACCATGAAAATGAGATTGCACAGAGTGAAGCTGCCAATGACAAGGAATTTGCGCGCTACTGGATGCACAATGGGTTCCTAAAGATAAATAATGAGAAGATGTCAAAGTCTCTTGGTAACTTCTTTACAGTTAGAGAAATCGGAGAAAAATATGATCTTCAGGTTATAAGATTCTTTATGTTAAGTGCTCATTACAGAAGCCCTCTTAATTTCTCGGCAGAGCTTGTAGAAGCGTCAAAGAATGGACTTGACAGAATAAAATCAGCTGTAGTTAAAGTAAAGGAAGCCGCTTCTGCATCTGACGTACAGACACTTAGTGATGAGGAAGCGAAGCAGATAGATACTCTTGATGCATTTACAGCAAAGTTTGAGGCTGCTATGGAAGATGATTTGAATACTGCAGATGCTATATCTGTTGTGTTTGAGCTTGTAAAGTTTGCAAATACAAATATTGTAGCAGGTGAGAGTACTAAGGAATTTGCTGAGGCTGTTTATGCAAAGTTCTCAACCTTTGCAGATATTCTCGCTATTATAATCGAGCAGGAAGAAGAGCTTCTGGATGATGAGATAGAAAAGCTTATACAAGAGCGTCAGGATGCCAGAAAAGCAAAGAATTTTGCCAGAGCTGATGAAATCAGGAATCTGCTTACAGAAAAAGGTATAATATTAGAGGATACCAGAGAAGGTGTAAGATGGAAGAGAGCCTAAACAGACAAGCAACAAATCCATACCAGTATTCGCCGCTTGCTCTTGCGTATATAGGTGACAGCGTGCTTGATTTGATGGTGAAAAACTATTTTGTTACAGCATCAAATATGCAACCGTATAAGTATCATAAGCAGGTTACAAACATTGTTAAAGCAGTTAACCAGGCTGCATTTATTGATACGCATATTGAAGAGTTAAGCGACGAGGAATTGGACATATATAAAAGAGGTAGAAATACAAGCACACACAGCAAGGCTAAGAATGCTACACAGGCAGAGTACAAAAAGGCTACAGGCCTAGAGGCTGTGCTTGGTTATCTGTATATGTCGGGACAAAATGAGAGATTGAATACACTTGTTGATATGATGATAAAGGACTATCTTGCTTGCACAGATAAGTAAACTATGTTCGGGAGACCAATATGAAATATTCTAGTAATAAAAATGAAAAAAAAGATAAAGATTTTTCGGAACTTGACAAACTGAATAAAACGGAAGAGAAGCTTGACGAAAATCCCGACGAGCATCTTGACGAGCATCTTATAGAAGGAAGAAATTCAATTTTAGAAGCCTTTAGGTCAGGAAGAACTGTTGATAAGCTTTATATTCAGGATGGCCTACGGGATAGTGTGATAAGCTCAATACTTAGAGAAGCAAAAAAGAGGGATGCTATAGTAAACTTTGTTTCCAAGGAAAAGCTGGATGTAATGTCACCCGGCAAGAAGCATCAGGGGGTTATAGCAATCTGTTCAGCTTACGCATATAGCTAGCTTGAGGATAGATTTGCAAGGGCAGAAGAAAAAGGGGAGGATTTATTTGTATTCGTTCTTGATGAGATAGAGGATCCTCACAATCTTGGGGCAATAATAAGAACAGCCAATCTCTGTGGTGCTCACGGAGTTATTATCCCAAAAAGAAGAGCGGTAGGAATTACAGCTACCGTAGTTAAGGCTTCGGCTGGTGCAATTAACTATACGCCTGTTGTAAAGGTTACGAATATTTCCAAGACTATAGAAGAGCTTAAGAAACGAGGAGTCTGGTTTGCCTGTGCTGATATGGGTGGCGAGCTTATGTATAAGGCTAATCTTACCGGTCCAATAGGTCTTGTAGTTGGAAATGAAGGAAATGGCGTAAGTCGTCTTGTGAAAGAAAATTGTGATTATGTCGTGTCCGTTCCTATGAAGGGAGACATAGATTCACTTAATGCATCAGTTGCAGCAGGTGTTCTTGCTTATGAGATTGTAAGACAGAGAATAAATGCGTAAAATCAGTGTATAACTGACATATATATTATACGAGGGGAATGGGATATCAATGAATCATATTGAATATGATAAATATACTGATAATCAGCTGATAGCTATGGCTCGTGATAATGATGATAAGGCTATGGAGTATCTGATAATGAAATACGGATATATAGTGAAGCATTATGTTCGTACGATGTTTCTTATTGGTGCCGAAAGCGAAGATTTGATGCAGGAGGGAACTATCGGATTATTCAAGGCCATTAGAGACTATAAATCCGGAACCGGAGCGAGCTTTGCAACATTTGCCACTACTTGTATAAAACGCCAGATAGATACTGCAATTAAAACCTACAACAGGAAGAAGCACAATCCGCTAAATGAAAGCGTATCTATATCTGTTAATCCGGAAGAAGGAAAGAATGATTATGAGGAGGAGATGCAGGACAGAAGCGTCGCATCTAATCCGGAGCTTGCAGTTTTGATGAAGGAAAAGCATGAGGCAATGCTTGATAAGATAGATAAGGAGCTTAGCCCCTATGAAAAGAAGGTGGTAGAGCTTTATCTGGAAGGGTATTCGCATTCAGATATGGCAGCTAAGCTTGGAAAAGAGCAAAAATCCATAGATAATGCTTTATCCAGAATACGCGCAAAGCTAAGTAAATAAAAACTTGACAGAGAAGGTATTATAAAGTATTA
>CAMALN010000191.1 GCA_945836565.1 uncultured Lachnospiraceae bacterium | reverse complement strand
AGCGTTTGAGGAAGCATTAAGCATGCATGGAAATACAATGTTTACCTATAACAATTAGTGTATATCAGCTGCTTTCAAACAAAAAAGCTGTAGATTGCCTACAGCTTTTTTATTGTATAGGAAATTTCTCCAAACTTTTCTATAGGCACACGCCTTATGGCACATGCTATAAAGTTTTCTTTACGGCAGCAACTACTGCATCCTTGGTAATTCCGAAATGCTCGAATAAGAGATTTCCCGGAGCAGAAGCACCGAAGGATTTCATTCCTACGAATTCACCATCTAAACCTATATATTTGCCCCAACCAAAATCTGAGAGGGCTTCTACTGCAACTCTCTTTGTTACGTTCTTAGGAAGAACGATGTTCTTGTACTCATCAGGCTGATCTTCAAAGGCATCCATACAAGGCATACTTACAACTCTTACATCAATACCTTCTTCGAAAAGAGCCTTCTTTGCTTCAACAGCAAGCGAAACCTCAGAACCGGTAGCAATGATGATTGCATCCGGAGTATCCTTTTGGGAATCCTCAAGGATATATGCGCCCTTAAGTGCCTCAGAGCTGCTTCCCTCAAGCTGAGGAAGATTCTGTCTTGAAAGAACAAGTGCTGTTGGAGCATCCTGTTTATTTAATGCATGGTACCAGGCTGCAGCACATTCTGTAGCATCTGCAGGACGGAACACATAAAAGTTTGGAAGAGCTCTAAGCATAGCGAGCTGTTCAATTGGCTCGTGTGTAGGACCGTCCTCACCGACTCCGATACTGTCATGAGTAAGAACATAAGTAGTAGGAAGTCCCATAAGAGCAGAAAGTCTCGCCATTGGCTTTACATAATCGCTAAATACAAAGAAGGTTGATACGTATGGTCTTAAGCCTCCGTGAAGAGCGATACCGTTTCCTATAGCTGCCATTGCAAGCTCTCTGATACCAAAGTGAACATTTTTGCCCTCCGGGTTTTCCTTTGAAAAATCACCCATATCGGACATGTATGTCTTAGTTGAAGGTGCAAGATCTGCTGCACCGCCAAACATATTCGGAACAACATTTTTAATAACATTAAGAATCTTACTTGACACATTTCTGGTTGCTTCCGGTTTGTCGCAGGTATTCCAGAACTCGTCGAGGTCGAAGAGACACTTGGCGTTATCCCCGTCGTGATATCTGTCCCAAAGCTCCTTCATATCAGGATATGCCTTTGCATATTCCTCAAAAAGTCTATTCCAGGCAACTTCCTTATCGGCCTTTGCAGCTGAAATTTCATTGAAGTTATCATATACATCCTGAGGAAGTACAAATGCACCTTCATCAGGGATGTTAAGGTTTGCACGAAGCGCAGCAACGTTTTCAACACCGAGTGGCTCTCCATGGGCAGATGCCTTTCCTTCCTTTGCAGGACATCCTGCACCTATTTTAGTCTTTATCTCGATAAATGAAGGGCGGGTCGTTTCAGCCTTAGCAGCCTCAATGGCAGCACCGATTGCATCTAAGTCGTTTCCGTCTTCAACAAGCTGTGTGTGGAAACCGAATGACTCAAAACGCATTCTTACATTCTCACGGAAGGCGATATCTGTGCTTCCCTCTATAGAGATATTGTTTGAATCATAGAGTACGATAAGCTTTTCAAGTCCGAGGGTTCCGGCAAGTGAAAATGCTTCGTAGGAGATACCCTCCATCATACATCCGTCTCCGCCAAGTACATATGTGTAGTGGTCAACTACAGGATATCCGTCTTTATTGAACGTGGCGGCAAGATGCTTTTCTGCCATAGCCATACCTACTGCCATAGCCATTCCGGCACCTAAAGGACCGGTAGTTGCTTCTACTCCTACTGTGTGACCGTATTCCGGATGTCCCGGTGTCTTTGAACCAAGCTGACGGAAATTCTTCATATCGTCAATTGTTATTCCATATCCGAAGAAATGAAGAAGTGAATATAAAAGTGCTGAACCATGTCCTCCCGACAGGATGAATCGGTCTCTGTTTTCCCATTTTGGATTAGCCGGATTATGGTTCATGTGATTTGCCCAAAGCTCATATGCCATAGGTGCGGCTCCGAGAGGAAGTCCGGGATGACCTGAATTAGCCTTCTGGATTGCATCAGCAGCTAACACTCTTATTGAATTGACGCTTTTGATATCGATTTCTCTGCTCATTTTGTTGTCTCCTTAAATATGTGTTCTGTTTGTTTGATTCGTAAACAGGTTTTATTCTCTGCAATAATAAAATATACTGTAATATAGTTAATTTCTCTGTGATCTTGCAAGTATTCTCAAAATTCTCAGGAAAAGATTTACTATGTCAATGTATAATTCAGAGGCTGAATCGATAGCATTGTCAACAGTTTTCTCACATTGATTAGCCTTTGCCCAATCATATCCGATGTATCCGCAGAATATAAGAACTACTATGTAGTCTATAATTCCGAGAGAGGCACCTGCAAAGAACAGGATAAGCTCTAAAACAACCGTAAGTAAAAGACTTACACAAAGAGTTCTTCCAAGACTTAAAAAGAAGTTTGGAATAGCAGCTGCAAGAAGCATCATGGCAAGTGTCACTATTCCTGTTATTGCAAATGCAATAGTGATCGTTGATGAATAGCCGGCTGCTGTGTACACGGTAAGTACAGTTGTAAGAACAAGGCCCAAAGGAACAACCATAAGATTGTAGCCGATAAAGCTTACAACCGGATTATCTGACTTGCGAATCATCATTGTGCCTGCTATGACCATAATGATATATGATACATAGAAGAGAATTGCATTATTCATTACAAGATCAATTGCGATATCAGCACAGAAGTTAACCATGAGACAGTTAACAATAAAGCCGTACATAAGAGTAAGACCGATGATTACATTGTACTTCTCAGCTGATATTGTGTTTGCTGCAGGCTGATAGGCAGCCTGACCATAATTATTTGTGTAGCCCTGGTTGTAATTTTGGTTGTAGCTTTGGTTGTAGCCCTGATTAAAGTTTTGATTATAGTCCTGTCCGTAATACTGGTTTGACTGAAAATTGTCAGAGCTGTTATAACCATTGTAATTGTTATAATTGTCGTTTTGATTCATAAAATACCCCCTATAATAATTTGCATTATCAACTTATTATTATAAGGCTGCTTATTTTGCAGCCTTTTTCTCAAGATAATCATTGATTGAAGAAAGAACCTCGTTTACATCCATGCCGTGAACCATGCATGCTTCCTCAAGGGATTCTCCTGCTGCTGAAGGACAGCCTACACAGTGCATGCCTGAAGCCATAAGGATTGCGGCATTGCCCGGGTCAACTGCGATAATCTCGCCGATTAACATGTCTTTATTTACCTTTGTCATTTTAATGACCTCCTTATATATACTAAAAAATATTTACAGCTACTCGTGAGTATAGCACATTATATGGAAGAAT
>CAMALN010000190.1 GCA_945836565.1 uncultured Lachnospiraceae bacterium | reverse complement strand
GCCTTTTTACCATTCTAAGCGTTCCCTCCCGCTCTTTGCGATACCTCTGTACATAAGTAAGGTTCCTTAGCATTTCCTTGATATTTTCGTGTCCGATAATGCCCTCGAATGGATCCTCCTTCCTGCTGCAGTCTAAGAACTCAAAGTCTTTCATGGTCAGTACATTATGCCCTTCATAATATCCGTTTTTTGCTGCCTTATCAGCCAGCCTGTTAACATCCTTCTCTGTAAAATCACCGGAGCGGTATATCATAAGCCTTTCTACAAGCTTCTCTGCATCCACCTCATCTGACAAGGTACAGCCATAGTCGGTTAGTGTTCCCCTGAATATGGAGGCAAGATACTTGACTGTAGGTCGTTTAACCTTAATACTATAGTAGTCAAGCTCGAACTCCAGCTTTCTGATATATTCCTCATGCAGTACAGGAGCAAAGATATATATATTGGTATTAACAGCTTTCCTGCTGAAAAGGGCTATAAATTCATATACCTCTTTGTAATTATTTGCCTCAGAAGCATCAATCATAACCGCATTTTTCTGTGTCTTTGACATATACTCCGTTACCTTGCTCTGCCCTGTGGGCGGCTTTTCATTGGAGTGCTCATCTCCAAGCTTCAAATCGCACTTAATAACATCAATTGTCTTAATGTCTTCATCCGAAATACCCATGTCAGCCAACGCAGCCTGATAGGCAGCATACCTGTCAGGAGCATTTATTATGTATCTGGATTTTCTTCCCTCATTCTTACGGTCACGCATTATCTCAACCGCATCTCTCAGATGTTCAATATCATGCAATTGCTCATATAGGACACCGGGAGCTCTTATAATCTGCATTCCCTGATCCTCATACACATTAAAGGGCTGCGCATCTGCCTTTTCCATAAATAATCAATCCTCCATTTCGCATCAGCAGTATCATAATCTTATTAACTGTTCTATAATTATCCTACAATACTTTTTTCATAAAGAAAATTAACTGTTTTTGCGATTTTTGCATCATTTCGGAAATTTCTGCAAGTGAAGCTTCCATCCTCCGATTTAGGGTAATCTGTATCAAATATTAAGCCGATATATTGTAAGCTTTTCAAAGGAGCTTTCTATGGCAAACTCGTTCCCCTCTTCAACGACAATGCCCAAAAGCTCCTGCAGCTTCTGAATGGGTACAGCCTTCTTCATCAGCCTTTCGTACTCATCACTCCAGACCTTCCCCACCTCCTTCTGCTGTAAAAGAACCTGATCATAATACTCTGCTATCTTTATAGCTATTTTCCTCTTTTCTACGAGCGGAAACATAGAGGTGATGAATTTATCATTTATTCTTATATGATTATCAGCATAAATTTTAAACCGGTTAGTCATAACTTGATAAATATTGTCCGGAAGAGAATTCTCTTTGTCACAACACCCTTCAAGCTCATACTTTTCATACATAAGAAGATTAATTCCCGGTGCAACCTCTGATGAAGACCTGTATTCATCGAGCGCTCCTTCAAATGCCATCAATAGTCTTATGAGAGCATATATGATGCTTATCTTGGCATCATGATAGGCAAATATGGCTTCCGGCTCCGGAACAGGATATTCCAAATCCACATCAAATACAGCTATTAAATCATCTATTTTCTTCCTTATGGAATCAACCAGGCTCTTCATTGCAGCAACATTAAGATTATCCAATATCTCCCTTCCCATTGTAATCTTAAACTTCAGACAGTCAGATATGCTTTTCTTAGCCGCCCCTGCATCCTGTGTTATCTTTTCCATTACGCCTCCTTCTGCTTCGTAAAACTACCTGTCACGAAACTGTCACGTCTTGAACCGGAATACATTATGTATGAGATGGCTTCATTTCTCTTTGCCAGGTCATAATAAAACTCAAACATCTTCTCATTTCCAAGTATGTTCCTGCTGAAAGTCAACAGATTTATGATTCTATCACCTTCAGCATCTATCAATACCCTATCGCTCTCCCTCTTCGAGAAAAGCTTTTCGCAACTTATCTTGATTCTGCTCATACAGGCATGCCCCACCGCCATCTGTAATTCCTCATTATAACCCTTGATGGTTCTGACCTGCTCATCGGATAATCTTCCAGTCATAATATCCTCTGCAATTGTGAGAGATGCAATCTCAATGCTTGTACGATACAGAGTAATAAATCTTTTAGCAATCTCATCGTTTCGTATAACCTGCTGCACAACCTTCAAATCAATTTCAAAGCCCAGCTCCTCATAGCTTGTAATAATATCCGACAGGTTTTCCCATGACCTGCAGGTAACTAATGAGCTGTCAGCCTTGTCCTTGCTGCAGCGGTACATATCCTCCGGAAAAAGGTACAGGTACTGTAAGACAGCCATGTGAAAGGCTTGTTCCTTAGCATATGCAAAAAAAGCATCATAGTCGTAATCAATATTTAAGACTCTCAATCTGTCCATGATAGCCAGACCCAGCTCCCTTGCAGATGAGTTGTAAATAGATTTCGGCGGATTTCCGGCAATAACTATCATCCATCCCTTAGGAAGCTTAGAGCTTCCCAGCATCTTGCTCTGCAGGAATGCCAGACTGACGGGAGTAAGCGTCTCGCTTATACAATTGTACTCATCCAGGAGAAGTATGCCTTCCATATTACCCTGACCTATGCTTTCATACACATCTGCGATTATCTCCGATAAGGTATAGCGGGTACATTTTATATCCACTCCGTCCTGCTCTATTGATTTAATTTCCGGCAGTCCCATGGCACTCTGCCTGGAATGATGAACCATGCTTGAGGAAACAAAGCCCACCCCCAGCTCATTGGCCGCCTGACTGCATATCTGGGTTTTCCCCACACCTATAGGCCCCACCAGAAAGTACGGCAGCTGGTTTTCAGTCTTAAGAAGGTACTCACCCTTCTCATCCTTTCTCATATACATCTTAAAGCCCTGCATAAGCTCCTTCTTTGCTTCACTAATAGAATAAGTCTCCATTCCAATTCCTCCCTTTATTTGAATGATAGTTTAACATTCTCCACCCATTCCGGCATATAATCTGTCCTCTCATCAGGTCCCACACAGTATACCTTATAATCCGGTCTTCTGTTTCCAAATTCACCATATCCGTCAGAGAAGAGGATGAGTGTCTTTGGCTGGGCAAGCTCACCATTTTCAACAAGCCTCTCAATTCTTCCAAACAGTCCTGTGAAATCCGTCCCACCCCCGTAAAACCTGAATTCCTTCTCCGAAGGAATGTCCTCCGGACATGTTATAAGAAATTCCTTCCTGACCCTGTCATCCACCAGAAAAACCTTCACCGACAGCTCCTGCCCTTCATTGACAACCGTGTCAAGTATAGCAAAGGTCTCCTTAAGGAACTGCTCCGAAAGCCCACCATCACAGGAGCCGCTGACATCTATGGCTATGGCGAGGTCATCTATCCTTTTCGCCTCTATTGT
>CAMALN010000189.1 GCA_945836565.1 uncultured Lachnospiraceae bacterium | reverse complement strand
GTCTCTCCATCCTTTCCTACCAGTCCGGACCGATCTAACGCAAATATAACATGGAGCTTCTGTAAACACACATCATGCAATATCTGGTCATATGCCCTCTGCAAAAAAGATGAATAAACAGCAACCACCGGCTTCATGCCTGCTGCCGCCAGTCCGGCCGCAAAGGTTACAGCGTGCTGTTCTGCAATTGCCACATCAAACATCCTATCCGGATATACTTCTTCAAATCTGTTAAGACCTGTACCTACAGCCATAGCCGCAGTTATCGCTACTATGTCCTTATGCTCATCCGCCATCTTAATAAGATGCTTTGAGAAAATGTCTGTATATGTACTTGTCTCTTTCTTTTCCTTTAGTTTTCCTGTCTGTACATCGAATGGAGCAATTCCGTGGAAATAATCCGGATGACGCTCCGCATACCTGTATCCCTTACCTTTTTTTGTCTTTACATGTATTATAATTGGTTTATTTAACCGAAATGCCTTTCTAAAGGTTTTGACCATCCCATCTACGTCATGTCCGTCTATCGGACCTACATATGTGATGCCAAGCTGCTCAAAAAACATACCCGGCACAAAGAAACCCTTTATATTATCCTTTGATTTCTTAATCGTCTTAGCTACCCTCTCGCCTGTCTTTGACGAGAGAAGGCTACTCTCCACTTCCGACTTTAATTCATTGTATGCTGCACTTACTCTTATCTCATTTAAATACTTGGACAAGCCTCCCACATTTTTTCCTATGGACATATCATTATCATTTAATACTACAACAAGACCAGTCTTTTCCTGAGCCAGAGAATTAAGTGCCTCATAAGCCATACCACCGGTCAATGAACCATCACCAATGACCGCAGCTATCTTTTCATCTCCTCCCTGAAGATCTCTCGCAACTGCATATCCAAGTGCCGCAGAAATACTGGTAGAGCTATGTCCCGTGTTGAAGGCATCACAATCGCTCTCCCTTGTCTTCGGAAATCCGCTCATACCTCCAAATTCACGAAGATTATCGAAGCCTTCCCGTCTCCCGGTCAGAAGCTTGTGGGTGTATGCCTGATGTCCTACATCAAGTATAAGCTTGTCCTTAGGGAAGTCCATCACCAGATGCAATGCCATGGTAAGCTCAACCGAGCCCAGATTCGATGCAAGGTGACCGCCCTTTTCGCTAACCTTGTCTATTAGGAACTCACGAATCTCTTCTGCCAGTTCATCATAGTCATCCTTAGATATATTCTTTATGTCATTTGCCTGTTTAATAGATTCTAACAAATCCTTTTTCATATCCTATAAGCTCTCTTATTCATCAAGTTTTGTCTTCTACAATCATCTGTCCCTGTCTACCAACAGATTAATAAGTTCTATAAGTTCTGTTCTCGCCTCTTCATCGGAAACCTCTAACCCTTTTAAAAGTGAGTTTGCTTCATCTGATTTTGCCCTCACATATGCCTTGTCCTTGTCCAGACCATATATAGTCACATAGGTGTATTTTTCGTTCTTTTCATCTGACAACACGGGCTTACCCAACACTGCCTCGTCACCCTCTACATCAAGAATATCATCCTGTACCTGAAACGCCATTCCGACACAATTTGCTACCTGACGTATGGTATCTACTGCCTCATCTTTTGCTCCGCCAAGCAAAGCACCGGCCATCATGGCACATTCAATAAGCGCTGATGTCTTGTTCTCATAAATATATTTTAATTCATCTCTGTTTACAGACCTTCCGGTCTTGACCACATCCAGAGTCTGACCACCAATCATACCATATATTCCCGGCTTTGAAGCCAATACGGTATATGCCTTTTCCACCGCAACATCACCCGGCCTTACAGCAAATGCCTCTGCCGCCGTCTCAAATGCATAGTTAAGCAGACCATCACCGGCTAGTATGGCTATGTCCTCCCCATAGGCTTTGTGCACAGTTGGCATACCGCGACGTAAATCATCATTATCCAGAGCCGGCAAATCATCATGAATAAGCGAGTAGGTGTGAATCATCTCAATAGCAGCCATAAAACATTCTATGCCACTGTTTTTCATTCCCGTTGCATCACAGGTATTATCCAACCGGTCTGATTCAGCAAAGTCTGTTCCCGCAAACATATCAAAACAAAGCTTCATCATCATGGGACGAAGCCTCTTTCCTCCGGCTTTAAAAGCATAATTCATAGCTTTTATTACGTCCGAAGCATATCCTTCCTCTTTCGGTAGGTATCTGTATATCACATTCTCTATATCCTTTGCACTATACCTCATTTAATATCTTTATCTCCTTTTCGACACCTTCAAGATTCTCCTTGCATGCCGCAACGAGCTTAACCCCCTCTGCATATAGCTCCAAGCTGTCCTTAAGGCTGGTATCCTGTGACTCCAGCCTGGCATTGATTTCCTCCAAACGTGCAAATGCTTCTTCTATTACTAACTCTTTTTCCATAAGGTAACTCCTATATTATTACTTAAAAATATCCGTCTACATCATTTAAGTCATTATTTTTATAATTTAACCTAATATATGTTATAGTATTTAATCCACCGTAGCATCTATGACACCATCACTTACAGTAATCTCTATCCTGTCTCCGGAATGAATACTCTTTGATGAGGTCACCGGCCTTCCATCAGACTCTATGTATCCAAAGCCTCCCACCAGCTTAGAGGTTGGTGACAAAGCATGCAGCTTGGTGGTCAGCATGTTAAATCTGTTCTTCGTTCTATCTAATCTCCGCTCCATAGAATATGCTAATCTGTCATACAGCTCAGAGAGTCTCTGGTTCTGTTCTCTCAGCTTAGTCTCAGGTGATAAGCTGCAGAGTCTGGTTTCATAATTATCCAATCGTGATAATACTAATTTTATCCTGTTATACATATTATTATGCAATGTTCTTTCTTTGCTGTGAAGAACATTCACCGTCTGCATAACATCAGGTATTGCCAGCTCCGCAGCAGCAGATGGCGTAGGTGCCCTCAAATCTGCAGCATAATCTGCCAGTGTGGTATCAATCTCATGTCCCGTTCCTGATATGATAGGTGTATGAGCATCGTATATTGCCCGAACCACTATCTCTTCATTAAACGCCCACAAATCCTCCAGGGAGCCTCCACCTCTGCCTATGATTATGGTATCTACACCCATCGCATCCAGAGCTTTAATACCATCAACTATAGTTTGGGCTGCGCCATCTCCCTGTACCTTCGCAGGATACAGTATAAGCTGAACATATGGGTTTCTTCTCTTGGCAATATTCTTGATATCCTGTATTGCAGCTCCTGTAGCAGCCGTCACTATCCCAACTGTCTTTGGGAATTTAGGTATCTCCTTCTTATGTTCAAAATCAAACAATCCCTCTTCATTGAGCTTGAACTTAAGTCTCTCAAACTCTTCTGCCAGCTTGCCGGCACCATCCTGCTCTATGCTCTTTGCATACAGCTGATACTTACCGT